>NZ_JBGLYQ010000071.1:0-22469 GCF_047304105.1 Duganella sp. Dugasp56 | reverse complement strand
TCAACTGGTTGTGTCGAAACTCCAGTTTAGGCGCATCGACGCCGATAGGTGAGGAGGAGTCCATCCCATTGCTTCTGCACGCGAAAGCATCCGCCGATTCCATGCCTGTGCGGCAAGGTGAGACGGGGAAACGTGGAACGGTGGGTCAGTTGCCGAGAGGAACGCCGACGATCATCTTGATCACCCAGCGATCCGATGCCGCGCCGTTGCCGCGTCCGACACCCAGGTTCAGATCCCAGCCGCGCACTGCTGTGTCGAGTACTGCGTACACGGTGCGCGTTTGGGGGCCGAGGCGGCGCAATTCACCCATCGCGTTGTAACTTTCGACACCGACCATGCAGTCCGAGTCGGTTCGGTAGGCCAGCTTGCCCGCCAGTTCCAGTGTGGCGGGGCTGGAGATGGGACCGGAAACTTTGAAGTCGACGTTGGCGTTAACGGCGGCTTTCCATCGCGCGCTCTGATATCCGAAGATGCCTTTCAGTTCGCCGTTCCATGGATTTTCATCGAGCCGGTAACTGACCCGGCCCAACTCCAGGTTGGCGCCGTAGAAGAAAGGGGAGTTTTGGAACGTCGGTGCAATGAATTTCAGGCGCAGCTTTGCACCGTCAGTACGGAGCTGTCCATCCGGGTCGCGCGAGGACAACAGATAGGCGCCCAGTTCCAGATTCGGCGTCCAGCCGTAAGAAAATTCTGGCGTGATGCGCAACGTATGGCGCGCTGGCTGCGCGCCAGGATAGTTGACACCGGCGGCGCCCGACACGACATAGTTGTGATGCACGTCCAGCCCGAATGTGCCGGGCATATTCATCTCGTTCATGTATACCTGGATTTCTTCCGGTGCGGCCTGAGAGGAGCCGGCCACAGCGACCAACAGCAGCCCGGCGGCGCACTGTGCGAGTGCGGCACGTGTCAGTTTGGTTGTCATTTGCAGTCGGGATCGGTAGAAGGGGTTTATCGGAACAAGCGCATCATGCGAGCGCTAGGTGAAACCAACCTGAATTCTGATCCACGAAACACGCGGCCAGTGCCGGCAGCATCCGCTGGAGTTTAAGCCCGTCTTGGTGGCCCCGTCGCTGGAGTGCCATGCTGTCGAGCGGCTAAAGATCTCGTGACGACTCAACAAGAAGCGGAAGCACAACATCGACTTGCAGCCCTATTCCTTCTGCTGGCACTGAGAGCGAAATTTGTGCGCCCAAGACTACACATATTTCCTTCACAATAGCCAAGCCAAGGCCAGAGCTGTTGGGGCGGGCCACATCTAGGCGGTAGAAACGTTCGAACACCTTGTCGCGCTCGTCTGCCGGAATACCGGGGCCGTTGTCGACCACACGAAGCCACCCCTGGTCGGCACGCCGAGACAGCGCAACCGTTACCGTGCTGCCACGCGGTGTATGCTGGATCGCGTTGTCCACCAAGTTGGACACCAGTTCCCGCAGCAGGTGTGGTGGAGCGACCACCATGATGGTCTCATCAACGCAATCGACACCCAGGTCGATTTGCCGCTGCTGGGCCAGCGGTGCCAGGGCGTCAAGCGCCTCGATCAACACCACCGACAACTGGATGTGCGGCGCGTCTTCCTGTTGCTGACGCTTGCGCTCCAACGAGGCCAGCACCAGCAGCTGGTTGATCACCCGCGTGCCCTGCTGCACCGATTTCTGGATCGCCGTCAGCACCTCCTTCTGGGTGCCATGCAGTCCCGGACTGCGTTGCGCAAAATTGAGCTGCGACGAGATGATGGCAAACGAGGTCCGCAGCTGATGGGCAGTGTTGGCCACAAAGCGTTCGTAGGACGACAGTGCATAATCGAGCCGGCCAACATAGTCATTGATCGCGTCGGCCAGCGGCTGCAATTCGATCGCCTCGCTGCTCGCGTCAAGCGTTTCCAGCGAACCCGGACTGCGCCGCTGCAGCTTTTCTCCAAAGCGGGCCAGCGGCTTGAGTGTCCAGCGCAGGGTGATGATCAGCCCCAATATCACGATGGCCAGGATCAGCAAATGCTGGCGCATGGTCAGCAGGAACAAGTCCCGGCGAAAGGCTTCATGGCCACGCAGGGTCTGGGCAACCTGGGTGACTGCGAATTCACCTGCCGGCATATTGGGCAAGGCTTGGGCATAGGCGATGGTGCGGGCCGGCTCGCCGCGCATGGTGGTAATGAAAAAATCCTCTTGCTCGATGGCGAGCGCTCCCGGATAGGGAGTCAGTTTTGCGTCGCCGGCGATCAATTGGCCGCTCTTGCTGCGGACCGAATAGAACACCATGTCGTGATATTTGCTGGCGAACAGTTCCAGAGCGGCCGGCGGAATACTGATCTCATAGCCGCCATCGACCGACACCAGTTGTTCCGCGATGATGCGCGCCGAGCCTTTCAGCAATTGCTCCTGCACCAGCGTCGCGATCCGATCGGTGCTGCGGTAGGTGACGATCAGGTCGATCGCCGAGATGATGACAGAGGGCAGGAAAACCCATAATCCCAGCCGCCATTTCAGGCTGTTAAGCGGTCGCATCAGGGGTCAGCATGTAGCCCAGTCCGCGCAAGGTGATGATCTGCGCGCCCGAGAACTCGAGTTTTTTGCGCAGCCGAAGAATGTAAATTTCCAAGGCCTTGGGCGAGACACAATCGTCAAGCGTGCACAGACTGTCGCACAGCGCCTTCTTCGCGACCGTGGAACCCTGGTGGCGTATCAGCATTTCCAGGATGGCGTGTTCGCGCGGGGTGGGATTCAAGTCCTGCCTGTTGATGAAGAAGCGTTTCGAATTGCTTTCGTAGCGCACGGCGCCGCAGTGCAGCACCGGATTGACCCTGCCGCTGGCACGCCTGAGCAGTGAGCGCAGGCGCGCTTCCAATTCCGTGATATCGAAGGGCTTGGCCAGGTAATCGTCAGCGCCCAAGTTGAGGTGTTCGACAATGCCAGGCAAAGAATCCTGCGCGCTGATGATCAACACCGGGGTCGGATCATCCTTCCCGCGCAAGCCTTTCAGCACGACTTGGCCCTGGATGCCAGGCAAGGTGAGATCCAGCAGGATGGCATCGTACTGTTGCGTCATCAGCAGGGTATTGGCTTCCTCGCCGCTGTAAGCTTGTTCCACGGCGTAGCCCGACTGGTTCAGCAGGCGCTTCAACCAGGACGCCAGTTCACGGTTATCTTCGACCAGCAATAGTTTCATAGCATTCCATGTTGCAGTAAGACAGCCGTTGTCGGTGTCGTATTTTGGTGCGGCCCGGCCGACTGTAGGCAAATTGAAGGGTTCGCTCTCGTATCTTGATGTGTCGTATAGGCAACGAAAATATCGCTAGCCATATTACTCTAAAAAACCAGGAGACAGAACCCATGACAGCCAAACTCTTCCCATGGCGGCCGCGCCCGCAAGGCCGCTGACCCAGCCATGAAGGAACTGGCCAATTTCCAGCAAGCCAGCACCTCGACCATCAGGAAGCCCTGGCTTGGCGACAATCGCTGAGGCCAGGGGGCATGCGTTGCCGCTTCTGATGGCAGGCTGCGGACAATGACATATGATGAATGTTCGCGCTGCCGGTCGGGCTTGCTGACGCAGGCGAGATCATTAAAATAAATATAACGGAGACTCCCCATGAAATCCATTCTCAGCGCCATCACGGCCTGGCTTTTGCTGACCGCTGCCAGCGCGTCCCATGCGTCCGACAAAATCACCATCATGGTCGGCGGGATAGAAAAACATATCTACTTGCCGGCCAAGCTGGCGGAACAACTCGGCTACCTCAGGGAGACCGGGCTGGACGTCGAACTGCTTAGCGAACCGACCGGGGTAAATGCAGAGACCGAATTGCTGTCGGGCGCGGCGCAAGGCGTGATCGGCTTCTACGACCACACCATCGATTTGCAGGCGCGGGGCAAGCTGGCGCAGTCGGTGGTGCAGTTCAGCCACACGCCCGGCGAAGCAATCCTTGTGTCCAGGGCCGCCAGCGGACACATCAAGTCGCCGGCCGACTTCAAGGGTCGGAGGCTGGGCGTGACAGGACTGGGGTCGTCCACCAATTTCCTGACGCTATATCTGGCAGCCAAAGCGGGCATCAAAAGCACCGAATTCAGCACCTTGCCTGTGGGTGCGGGCGCGACCTTCATTGCAGCCATGGGACAGGGAAAGATCGAGGCCGGCATGACCACCGAGCCCACCATCTCGCGTCTGGTGCACACAGGCGCGGCCAGCATCCTGGTGGACTTGCGCTCGCCGAAGGAGACGGAAAAGGCGCTAGGCGGCACCTATCCCGCCGCCTGCCTGTACATGGAGTCGGCCTGGGTCAACACCCACAAGCCACAGGTGCAAAAGCTGGCGAACGCCTTTGTCAAGACCCTGCGTTACATCCGCAGCCACAGCGCCAAGGAAATTGCTGACAGGATGCCGGCCGACTATTACGCGTCGGACAAGAAGATGTATATCGAAGCGTTGGAGAACAGCAAGGTCATGTTTACCGACGATGGCGTGATGCCCGCCAACGGCCCGGCCACCGTACTGGGCGTGCTGAATGCCTTCGACAAGTCGGTCCAAGGCAAGTCGATCAACTTGGCCAATACCTACACCACTGAATTCGTGAAAGCTGCCAAATAATGAAGATACCCGCCGTCGAGCTCAACAATGTCAGCAGGAAGTTTGTCAGCCCGCACGGCAAGGTCACGTTGGCGCTGCGCGAGTTCAGTCTGACCGTCCATGCCGGAGAATTCTGCGCCATCGTCGGACCGACCGGTTGCGGAAAATCAACAGCGCTAGACATGATTACCGGCCTCAACCCACCGTCATCGGGTACGGTCCGCGTGTTCGGCCGGCCGGTAACCGGTATCGATCCAAACATCGGCTTCGTGTTTCAGGCCGACGCCGTGTTTCCATGGAAAAACGTGATCGACAATGTTGCGATCGGCCCGCTCTACCGTGGCATGGACAAGACAGCCGCCAGGGACAAGGCGGCTGGCTGGGTACGGCGGGTAGGACTGACTGGATTCGAGCAGCATTATCCACACCAGCTGTCAGGCGGCATGCGCAAGCGGGTGGCATTGGCCCAGACCTTTATCAATGAACCCAAGATTTTGCTGATGGATGAGCCATTCTCGGCGCTCGACGTGCAGACGCGGGCATTGATGCAGGCAGAGCTGCTGGAACTGTGGTCGGAGCAACAGGCATCGGTGGTGTTTGTCACCCATGATATCGAGGAAGCCATTGCACTGGCCGACCGTGTGGTTGTGCTGAGCAAGGGGCCCGGCAACGTCAAGAGCACGTATCAGATTCCCCTGGCGCGGCCGCGCGACGTAACCAAGGCCCGCTATACGCAGCCATTCATCGACCTGTCGAAACAGATCTGGTCGGATCTCAAGGACGAAGTCCAGGTTTAATCCTTACGGAGAATATCTATGCACGCAATGACAACGGGGAGCAGTTCCGGCACGCCGGGCGACGGTAGCCAGGAACGCGCAGCAATGGCACGCGCCGTCAATCACTGGCGAGTGGTGCTGTTGCTGCGCGTCGCACTGGCGCTGGTGACGCTGGGCGCCTGGGAATTTTCCGTGCAATGGCAATGGCTGGATCCGTTCTTCTTTTCGCAGCCCTCCGCGATCTACCAGCAGTTGGTGAGCTGGCTGGCTGAAGGGACGGCGCAAGGGCCGCTATGGGCTGAGCTGCTGGTGACCATGGAGGAGACCGTGCTGGGTTTCCTGATCGGCAGTATGCTGGGCATACTATTCGGCATCGCGCTTGGCCGCAACAAGCTCATATCCGACGTGCTGAGCATTTACATCAAGGTGGCCAATGCCATACCGCGTGTAGTGCTGGGTTCGATTTTCATCATCATGTTCGGACTTGGCATGGGGTCCAAGGTGGCGCTAGCGGTGGTCATGGTATTCTTTGTCGTGTTCGGCAATGCCTTCCAGGGAGTACGGGAAGCCGACCGCAATCTGATCGCCAATGCTTATATCCTGGGCGCTAGCAAGCGCCAGGTTACATTCACCGTGGTATTTCCGTCAGCCCTGAGCTGGATCCTGGCTAGCCTGCATGTCAGCTTTGGTTTCGCCCTGGTCGGCGCGGTGGTGGGCGAGTTCCTCGGAGCGCGGCACGGCATCGGACTGCTGATCGCCACGGCGCAGGGCACTTTCAATGCGGCTGGCGTGTTCGCGGCGATGATCGTGCTGGCGTTGGTGGCCTTGGGAGCGGAGTACCTGCTGACGACTATCGAAATCCGCTTGCTGAAATGGCGCCCGGTCCAACTCTTCGAGCACGGAACATAATGGCCCCGTGCCGGCGCCTTGTCGTGACTGAGCAAACCTGGCCTCCACGCTACCCGTGCGAGTGTGATCGCCACGGCACGCAGCAGTTCCGGCTGCTATCAGCAGTCGCGGCGCGCTAGCGCGCCACCAGCCCTCTGGTAGCGAGCATCTGTTCAGTGGCGCGTAAGGTCCGTCATTAAGGCATGCCCAGACGGCGCACGATGGCATCGGTGAACTGCTGGGTCGTGGCAGTACCTCTCAGGTCGCCGGTGGCGATGTGGTCCTCGTTCAGCGTGACGGAGATCGCCGTGCGCAGCCGCAGCGCCAGGTCGTCGCGCCCCACGTGGTCGAGCATCTGGCCGGCCGCCAGCAGCAACGAAATCGGATTGGCGATGCCCTTGCCGGCGATGTCGGGGGCCGAGCCGTGCACCGCCTCGAAGATGGCGGCATCGGCGCCGATGTTGGCACCGGGCGCCATGCCCAGCCCACCCACCAGTCCCGCCAGCTGGTCCGACAAGATGTCGCCGAACAGGTTGGTACACAACAGCATGTCGAACTGCCACGGATTGAGCACCAACTGCATGGCGCAGGCGTCGACGATCATGTCGTTCATCTGCACCCGTCCTTCGTAGTCGCGCGCGACTTAGCGCGCCGCCTCCAGGAAGATGCCGGTCAGCGCTTTCAGGATGTTGGCCTTGTGCACCACGGTGATTTTCTTGCGGCCGTGCTTGACGGCGTACTCGAAGGCGAAACGGGCGATCCGGCGGCAGCCATCGCGCGTGTTGATGCCAGTCGACACTGCCGCCGCCCGCGGATCGTCGCCGATCGGGATGTAGTATTCGTGCGCCACATAGAAGCCGCCGATGTTTTCCCGCACCAGCACGATGTCGATGTCCTCGTAGCGCCCGGGAACGAGGGTCGAGACCGGACGGACGTTGGCGTACAGCTGGAATTCCTCACGCAGCCGCACATTGGAGGAGCGGAAGCCGGTGCCGACCGGAGTGGTCAGCGGTCCCTTGAGCGCCAGACGGGTGCGGCGGATGCTGGCCAGCGTCGCTTCCGGCAGCGGATCGCCGCTGCTGTTGACGCCGGCCATGCCGGCCTGCTGGACGTCCCACGCAAACGGCATGCCGAGGGCGCCCAATACTTGGACTGTTGCGCCGACCACTTCCGGGCCGATCCCATCGCCTGGGATCAGCGTCACCGGTATTTCTAATTTGTTCTTGTTTATCATGGTTTTCTATTTACACGAATTCTTGATTGAAGGTAGACCATACACGTATAAGCCATCTTGCCGTCCCCTAGGTGGGCCGGTCCGATTCGTCCGCGCTGCCTTTAGAGGCCGGCAACGTCAACCCCATCGAAGTTCACGGCCCGATCTCGTCACTCCGTCTTACGCATCCATGCATCGAAAAGTTCACCACCATTGCGACCGCCTCCACCAAGGAATTCGTCGCTGAGCGACAGGGCATCAGAACACCCACAGTTTGTCGGCCGGCAGCTGCAGCCAGTAGCCGCCCGCTTCCAGCTTGTACTTGGAGTAGGCCCGCACGCTGATGCCGTCGGGTCCCTTGAACAGGCACTCGAAGCGGTCGCCCAGGTACATGCAGGTCAGCAGCGGCAACTGGATCGCGTTGTCCACCGGCGTCGCGCTGACCTTCACCTCTTCCACGCGGATGATGGTCGACGGGTCGCCGGACGCGGCACCGCGCCCCGTGCCCTGCAGCCGGGTGCCGCCGACGTCTAACAGTACATTGGCGCCGTCGCGCTGCACGACGGTGGCGGGCAGGCGGTTGTTACTGCCCATGAACTCGGCCGTGAACAGGGTGTTCGGCGTTTCGTACATGCTTTGCGGCGTGCCCTGCTGTTCGATCTTGCCGTTGTTGAGCAGCAGGATGCGGTCGGAAATCGCCATCGCCTCGGCCTGGTCGTGGGTGACCATCAGCGCCGACAGGCCCATACGCACGATCAGCTCGCGCAGGAAGGCGCGCGCCTCCTCGCGCAGCTTGGCGTCCAGGTTGGACAGCGGTTCGTCCAGCAGGATCACCGGCGGGTTGTACACCAGCGCGCGCGCGATCGCCACGCGCTGCTGCTGGCCGCCCGACAGCTGGTGCGGGAAGCGCTCGCCCAGATGGCCCAGGCCCAGGTTCTTCAGCACGTCGCTGACGCGGTCCTTGATTTCGCTGGTGCCCATCTTGCGCAGCTTGAGGCCATAGGCGACGTTGTCGAACACCGTCTTGTGCGGCCACAGCGCGTAGGACTGGAACACCAGGCCCAGGTTGCGGTGCTCGGCCGCCATCTCGAAGTTTTTCGAGCCGTCGAACACATTGCGCTCGCCGATGGCGATGGTGCCCTGCTTCGGGCTTTCCAGGCCGGCCACCGCGCGCAGCAGCGTGGTCTTGCCGCTGCCCGACGGGCCAAGCAGCGCCACCACTTCGCCTTTTTGCAGGTGCATGGACACGCCCTTCAGGATCTGGTTGGCATGCGCGCCGGTGCCGTAGTCCAGGTGCAGCTCGTTGACGGTCAGTTCGTTCATGATGATGTCTCGTTTCATAGTCATAGTCTCAGTTGTGCAGCTTCACGCCGAAGCGCAGCGCGATACCCAGGCCCACCGCCACCAGAGCGACATTGATAAAGGAGAGCGCGGCCACGATGTCGGTTGCGCCGGTCGCCCACAGCGACACCAGCATGGCACCGATCACCTCGGTGCCCGGCGACAGCAGGTACACCCCGGTCGAGTATTCGCGCTCGAAGATCAGGAATACCATCAGCCATGCCCCCAGCAAGCCATACTTGACCAGCGGGATGGTGACGTCGCGCGTCACCTGGCCGCGCGATGCGCCGACCGCGCGCGCCGCCTCTTCCAGTTCCGGTCCGACCTGCAGCAACGCGGTCGAGATCAGGCGCATGCCGTAGGCCAGCCACACCACCGAATACGCCAGCCACAGGGCGAAGATAGTGGAGCGCAAGGAGCGCAGTAGCGGTATCGCATGTTCGCTCAGCCACAGCGCCAAGCCGTTGTCCATGCCCTTGAGCATGCCATCGAGCCAGCTTGGCACGAACAGGAACACCCACAGGAAGGACAGCCCGGCCAGCAAGCCGGGGATGGCGCGGGGCACCAGCACGCTGTAATCCAGCAGACGGGTGATACCGTCCGGCTTGCGATGCATGGCCAGCGCGATGGCGCAGTAGCAGACCACGGCCAGGCCGCCGCCGACCACGCCGATCATGATGGTGTTGGCGATACCGCGCATCAGCGCCGGCTGCTCGAAGATTTCGCGGAAATGCTGCAGGGTCAACACGTCGGCCAGTTTGACGCCCTCGCCCCAGTACTCCACGAAGGAGCGCAGCACGATGCCCGACATCGGCATGATGATGGTGAACATCAGCCAAGCGAAGATCAGCGCGAAGGCCAGCCATTTCCATTTACCGAGCGGCATGGACTTCGAACGCGCGCCCTTGCCCTTGATCGAGACGAACTTGCTGGCGGACTTCAGCAGCCAGCGTTGTATCATCACCAGCGGCATCGTCACCATCACCAAGCAGACGGCGACGGCGGCCATCAGATGATAGGACGGCGTGCCCAGCTTGTTGGTCAGCTTGTACAGGTAGGTGGCCAGCACCAGGTGGCCTTCCGGATCACCCAGCACCAGCACCAGGCCGAACACCTCGAAGCCGAGGAAGAACACCAGCACCGCGGCATAGGCCAGCGCCGGGGTGATCATCGGCAGCGACACGTTGAACATCACCCGGATTGGCGAGGCACCGGTGACGCGGGCCGCTTCCTCGACGTCCGAGCCAAGGCTCTTCAACGCCGACGAGGCGTACAGATAAACGTGCGGCACATGGGTCAGGCCAGCGATCACCACGATGCTGGTGAATGAGTAAATATTCCATGGGATGAAACCGAGCAGGCCCTTGACCCAGATCGAGTAAAATCCCACGGGTCCCATCGAGACCACATAGCCGAAGCCCATCACCATAGGCGAGACGAAGATCGGCACCAGCAGTAACGGCGCGATGGCGCCGCGCCCCGGCAGGTCGGTGCGTATCATCAGGAAGGCCAGCATGCCGCCCAGCGGCACGGCGATGACGGTGAGGCCACCGGCCAGCAAAATGGAGTTCTTGAACGCCAGCATAAAATCTGGATCGTCGAAGATGAAGCGATAGGCGTCGAAGCCCAGCTCCTTGACAGGCATGAAGAACGGCGCCGACAAAAAGCTCTGATAGAAAATCAGAAACAGCGGCAGGAAGATGGCAATGACGGTCAGCGTCACCACCACGCCGCGCGGCCAGTTGAGGCTGCGCCGGTTGGCGCTGGCGAGGGACAGGGTTTGCATGTTAAATCCGTGAAAGGTATTACGGCGTCGGTCCCGCGTTAGAGGACCGTCAGCTGCGGCACGCGGCTCAGGGCACGCGCCGGGTTCGCATCCAGTGTGCAGAAACTTAGTTCTTGCCGGCGGTTTCTTTCCACTGTTTGAGGAAGGCCATGCGTTTCTGCGGGCCCAGGAACTGCAGCACAATCGGATGCACCGGCACCGGCTTGACGTTGTCCTTGCCGATCTGCTTGATCAGATCGGCAGAGGTAGTCTCGCCGGTGACATCGGCGCGGATCGCGAACAGGCGTGCCTCATTGGCGATCACGGTCTGGCCGCGGTGCGACAGCAGATAGTCGAGCCACAGCTTGGCGGCGTTGACGTTCTTCGCTCCCTTATTGATGAACAGCACGCGAGACAGGATCAAGGTGTAGTCTTTGGGCAGGACGACACCGAGTGACGGGTCGGTCTTGGCGCGCACCAGCGCATAGGAACCGAGCACGTTGTACCCGATCAGGTTTTCGCCGGACGATATCCGCTCCATCATCGTCCCGGTCGACGACTGCACCCTCACCTTGGCCGTGCCAAAGGCATTTTCCAGCTCGGGAAATTTGCTCGCCAGCTCGCGCGCATCCTGGGTCATGAACATGAAGCCGACGCCCGACTTTTCGATGTCGTAGGTGGTGACCTTGTCCTTGAACTTGGGCTGCTGAATCAGCTTGGCGAATTCGACATGCGTCTGCGGCACTTCCTTGGCGTCCAACAAGCGTTTGTTGTACACGATCGCCGCCGGCTCAAAGGTGGTGCCATAGGCCATGTCGTTCCAGGTCGCCCATGCCGGCATATTGGGCATTTCCACCGATTTGTACTGCAAGGCATAGCCGTCCGAGGCCAGCCGCATTTGCAAGTCCATGGCGGACGACCACATGACGTCGGCGGTGGCACCGCCCGCCGCTACTTCCGAGATAAAACGGCTGTAGACCTCGGTCGAATTCATGTCGTTGTATTCAACCTTGATGCCGGGATAAAGCGCGCTGAAGTCCTTGATCAGCGGCGCGGCAGCCTTGCTGTCGGTGGTCGAATAGACGATCAGGCGGCCTTCCTTTTTCGCGGCATCAATGATCTTGTCATACTCGGGAGAATTGGCCGCCTGCGCCTGCAGCGCGGCACCGAGCATGAGTAGCGACAGCATCGCCAGCTGTTTCGAGAAATAGTTCATTTTGTCTCCATAGGTCTTTTAATGATGGGATGGCGTAAGGCAACGGCCCCGCGCCCCCAGGCCTGGGCCGAGCCGGTGGTCAGCTCACGCCCATGCCTGAAAATTGCCGATTCCGGCCAATCAGAAGCGGAAGCGCATACCCGCCGCCGCACCCGTCTGCGAGCGGAAGCCGTTGGCCTGGCCCGCCAGGTAAGTGCCGTCGGTGTTGAGGCGGTCGGCCGCGATATAGAGATCGGTGCGTTTGTCGAAGTGATAGAAGATCGAACCGTACAAGGTCTTGCGCTTGCCGCTGGCCGTGGCCTTGGCATTGCTGGCGTTGGCGTAGGCGTTCAGCACGTAGCCGCTGCCGTTGACGGCGGCATTGTCGGCGTCCATCACCTGGTAGCCGACTTCATAGTCGAATGTGCCCTTGGGTGCGATCTTGGCCGACAGCGTGTAAGCGTTGTCCTTGCGTTCGCCGATGGCGGTCGGCTGATCGGCCTTATAGTGGAAGTAGCCGGCATTCAGGCGCACGATACCGACCTTGTAGTTGCCGCCGAACGAATACGTGCTGTTGGTCAGGCCTGCCACGTTGGCCGTGTTGTAGAACGCCGATACATTGGCCACGCCGCCGTTGTAGGCCAGCCCCACCGACTTGGTTGACCCCTCCGAGAAGTCGCCCGGAATGCCGCCGAACTGATAACCCAGGCCAACCACGAACTTGTCGTACTCCTTCTTCCACACCACGCCCTTGTCATAGCGCGTGCCGGTGGCACTGCCCGAATAGAAAATCAACTGCTTGAAGTTGTTGTTGTTGGTGTAGCCACCCTCCGTCAGATTCATTGCGCTGGAACCGTAGGGATCGCCGTAAATCTTGGAGAACTCGCGCGCCAGGGTGTTCTGGCGGCCAAAAGTGAGCTTGCCCAGCGATTTGCTTTCCAGGCCCATCCAGGCATCGCGGTTAAACAGCACGCCCGGCGTATCCATATTACCGGTGGGCAGTTCATATTCGCTCTCGAGGAGGAAGATCACCTTCAGATCGTCCGCCGTCTTGAGCGCATGCGCGCCCTCCAGGCCCCAGCGATTGCCGCTGAACCAAGCCACCGACATGTCGGTCAGCGACGCCCCGCTCTTGTCGGCGTTGTTATGGTTACTCACACTCAGGTCGATCAAGCCGTACAGGCGCACGTAATCGTCGCTACTGCCCAGCACCAGCCCCTCAGCGGCGGGCTTGGCGCTTTCACCGCCCGGCTGCGCGGCCGTGGCCGGCTTCCTGCTGGCCTCGGTGTTGGCTTGCTGGATATCGGCAAGCGCCTTCATCGCCTGGTCGGCAGCCTTCTGGGCATCGGCCGCCGCCTTTTGTGCCTGCGCCAGGGCTTGCTGCAACTGCTCGGTGCTGCCGTTTTGCGCCTGCGCAGCGGCGGTAACAAACGCCAACACGGCGAGCGAAATAAGCTTCATTTTCATGGGAATGGTCTCCTGATTTTTAGTGTAGGGGCATGCGATCTTTGTTACTGGTAAGGCCAGTGCACGATACGGCCTCCATGCCTTCAGTTAACCTTCAGTTTTCCGTTGGCAACAAAAAAACAACAGCGTGCCCCTCGGCTTCGCGAGCAGGAATCGGCCATATTGAAGAAGGAGCTCGGCGCCCGATCACCCGTAAGTGCCGGTCTGGAGTTTGCAAGTTAAACCGACCCATCGGTTTTGACCGCTTGCGAAGCCCTGCAACGGCATTCGGCCCGTGAAGAGCACAGCGTTTTTTCTCGGTAGCGAGGGTCATCTGTCGATGCAAATCTACGCTGCCGGCTACCGCCAAGGAACCGTCCGTAGGTAGGGGTGAAAATAGTCGGATCGCGTAAATCCTGAACAATCAGTTCTGCCAAGGCTGCCACTCAACTCGCCTGTCGCGCGGATGGCCCCAAGAAGGCTTGCCACAATTTTTTTACGTGTTGCCCGCCAGCGGCTCGACATGCAATGGGGTCGCGAACTTCTTGACCATCTCTTCAATCTGGCTATTTGTTCGTCGATGCTTTGGGCATCCGAAGTGGTGCTCATAAATTTATGCCATTTCGCGGAATTCTCGAACTTGAAATGGTTCGAGATGATGAAAACCAGAAGATGTTCGACGAACACTGAGAGCTGAAAATTCTTCGTGCCCAGTCGCTCCGGTTTTGCACCGGCATGGACGTGGGAATTCCTGTCTCGCCGTAGCGAAAGCAGTTGAGCCTGGGCGACCTCTTGGTCGGCGTAGAAAAAAGAGACCCGCTTGATGATCCGTTTTGCATCGTCCGCGCCGGTCAACAACTCCAAGCAAAGCCATAATTTTACGAACCTCGCTTCCAGATCGTTAGTGCAAATCGCTCCCGCAAATGCAAGCAGGGGGTGTGATCTCGGCTGTTTGCCACGGTGGCGCGATTCTGTTGGGCGTCAAGGACGCCCAAACCGGCAAGTTGATCATTTTTGGGACTGAAGGTTACTCGCCTGCCATGCGCTCAGCACATTGACGCCGACCAGCAGCACCAGGTCGGCGCCATCAGTGCGCAAGGCCGCGCGCAGCGCCGAGGAACAGCCGATATCCAGCGGATCGCACGACTCGCCGGTCCACCCCTCCGGCTGCATGGCAGGCCCCAAGCCCAGCACCCGCACTACGTGCCGGGATGCCAGGGCATCAGCGATGCCTGCCGCGACCTTGCCAAAGCCGAAGCCGCGTGGTGTGTGCGAGACGAACAGGATACGGGCCATCGGCTTCCGGCCTCAGGTGTCGAAGTTGACCAATGCGGGCATTAGGCTCGAGATCGAGATGTCCTGCCTTTGCCATTCGTAGGCGAAATAGGTTTGGCAGGGCTGGTAGTGGTTGATCTGGCCGTGCAGATGGCCCGGCCCGGTCTTACCCAGCATGGTGGCGACGCAAGCCTTGGCCGGATAGAATCCGCCGTTGACCAGCTGCGTCGTGTCGATGCCCAATTGCGTCAACCAGTTGAGGGCAAACGTGCTCGGCGGAGCCTCGGCCTGGTTGATCATACAGATGCAAGCCCACAAGTTCTGGCCTTGGGATACCTGCTGTGCCATCTGGACCAAGTGGTCGAAGTCGTCCGGGTCTTCGAATTAACGTTCTGGTTGAAGACTACGTTGCCGCTGGCGTCGGCCATCACGATCCAGTAAATCGAAACGTCGGTTAACGAAGGAGGAACCGGCAGCTGCACGGTGGCTTCGCGCACGAACATTTCTGTCGAGGTGCTGGTCATTGCCGGCAGGCTGCCACCGTGTGGTGATTTCCGAATTCCAGTTGATGAACGTTTCGATTGAAGCGCGGAGTTGGCAGTCAAGTTGCGGAAGAACATCTTTCCGTCAGTATTGCTTTGATAATATTTCTGCACAATCTATCCAAATCTATCTTTTTGGAAAGGGTTTAGTTCCACGCGGGAACTGGAGTATAGTCGGATCACTAGCTGATATGCCCGAAAACTGCCATATGAGCGCCTCAAATTCGACGTTACGTCCTGCTGACAAAGATAGTCTTTAGTCAAAGCGGTATCTCGCAGTTTTCCGGCCAACGCCCGCCGGCAGAACTCTACACATGGAACCCCGAAATGTTTCCTTTCGTACTTTGCAATATCTAACGTGCAAAGCTGTTTTTAGATAGGAGCTGCAGAATGAAAATCCAAAATTTGAAAATCGGTCCTCGGCTTGTTTGGGGGTTCATCATAGTTCTGGCCATGCTGGTGGGCGTCGCAGTTGTGGGGCTGTCCAGAATGGCGGCGATGAAAGATTCCATGTTAGTGATTACCAAGGCTAACGACGTCGAAGCGAACTTGGCCGCGGATATGAAATTGAGCCTTGACGATCGGATGATTGCACTGCGCAATATTGTCCTGTTAGAAGACCCAACTCAGATGCAGGCGCAGGTTCAACGTGTCGCTAAACAACTAGAGCTATACGACACTGCGGAGAAGAAGCTGCGGGCAACTTTCAGCACGTTTGGTATGCAGGAGAGCGAAACGAAGCTTCTGGCCGAGATCAAGGAGCACAGTTTGGCCGCGCAGCCGCTTATGCAGAAAGTGCAGGACCTTGGCCTGGCTAATAAGACTGCGGAAGCAGTAAAACTATTGATGGGCGATTTGCGAGTGGTCCAGAATGGTTGGAGCAAAAGTATTTCGGAGTTGGTGGATTCCGAGCGCAGCCAAAATATTGAACTGACGGCGCAGGCTGACGCGTCCTATCTTCTTGCCCGCAATATGGTGATTGGCTTGACGGTGGGAGCTTTGTTGGCTGGCATTGTCATTGCGCTGCTGATTACCCGCAGTATAGTAATACCGATTAAGCGCGCGGTGGAGATAGCTGAGAGCGTGGCCGCAGGTGATCTGACCAGTCGGATTGTGGTGAGTGGTACCGATGAAACCAGTATGCTCCTAACTTCGCTCAGGGCCATGAATGAGAGCTTAAAGACGATCGTTAGTCAGGTACGCTCAGGAACCGCCACCATCACTACTGCGTCGCAAGAAATCGCCGCAGGTAACTTGAGTCTGTCGTCCCGTACCGAACAGCAGGCGAGTTCGCTAGAGGAAACCGCTTCGTCAATGGAAGAATTGACCAGCACAGTCAAGCAGAATGCCGAGAATGCCCGCCAGGCCAACAGCATGGCGGCGGCGGCGTCTGAGGTTGCAAGCAAGGGGGGCGCTGTTATTGCAGACGTCGTCGATACGATGGGCGCGATCAACGAGGCGTCGAAGAAGATTGTCGAGATCATCAGCGTCATTGACGGTATCGCTTTCCAGACCAACATTCTGGCGCTGAACGCCGCCGTTGAGGCGGCCCGCGCGGGAGAGCAGGGACGTGGCTTTGCCGTGGTCGCCACGGAAGTGCGTAACCTAGCCCACCGCAGCGCGGCGGCAGCCAAGGAAATAAAGACTCTGATCAGCGATTCAGTCAACAAGGTCGAATCTGGCGCGCAACTGGTGGATCAGGCTGGCGCGACCATGAACGAAGTAGTTAGCAGCGTGCGGCGGGTCAGCGACATAATCTCTGGAATCACTGAAGCCAGCCGCGAACAAAGCCTCGGCATCGATCAGATCAACCAAGCCATAATTGGGTTGGACAGCGTGACGCAGCAAAATGCAGCATTGGTTGAAGAATCGGCCGCCGCGGCGGAGGCCATGCAAGGCCAAGCTATTGAACTTGCGGAAGTCGTCGGAAAATTTCAACTAAATCAAGCTGATGAGAGAACTATCCCTGCCCGGCGCTCGTTTAAGGCTGGGCCTCCTCAAAAAGTCATTCCTCATTAGCCCGTAGATCAGCGCCGCACTACCGCCCATGGCTGACGTAAGTAGGTGCGCGGATTGCTGTGTGGGCTTTTAGGCCAGCCCTTGTAAGTATCCGCTGCGAAGTGCGTTTTCATCGCCCTCCTCCTTTCAAATTATCGTTCAGGCTCGGTTCGCGACTTATCCATATCACGACGGCCATCCCGAAGCACTGTGGTTAGCGTCATGACCAGCCGTCGGTCTTGCTGATCGGCAGACCTCGCCAATATGTGCGCCAACTCGCCATACCGTCCCAGCATATGTGCCTCCAGCTGCAGCGCTCGCGCCAGGCGCTCGCCCGTCGCCTTCGAGACGCCGATCGAATGCATGGGCGCTCCTCGATGTGCCATGTGCCATACGCTTGGCTTGGGTCCTCGATCACGTTGCAGTCTCTCCAGCCGATAGCTCGCGGCTGCGTCGATGCCGTGCTCGCGGAGACGTTCGGCAAACCGCTCACGCCAGCGCTGCAGGTCGGGCTTGCGCGGATTGAGCCGGGTGCCGTCCTCACCGGTCCTCTTCACGCATAGATGAATGTGCGGATGTCTGGCAGGATTTTTGTGTGGATCGGTGTCCAAAGTGTGCAGCACCAGCGCGTACTGGTGCCCCTCGAATTCGTCTGCCGCGAAGAGCATGGCCGCTCGGCGTAGTCCCGCAGCATCGGTACCTTCAGGCATCGACAGTATGATGTTGAGCGCCTCTCTTGTTTTCGATGACTCTGCAATGGGAAAGCCGCCGGACTGCAATTCCTGCCCCAGTTCTGCTAATTCCTCCCGCCCCTGGAAGCAGTCTTCGTTCTGATCGAATGCGGGAAGGCGCCCATTGCGCGTAATGTAGGAAAGATGCGCGCGGATATGGCTCATGCCCCGCCCGCCGCCGGAGATGCGCACGATGACTTGCGGCGTGCGCCTGGCCATCCTTTCCAGCCCCGCGCGGACGCCGGACGCGCTGGTCTGCGCCGATGTCCACTGCCCCTTTTTCCTTATCGTCAGTCCGGTGAGGCCCCTGCGTGCGGCGCTTCTCCGCACCGGGGACTGATTGAATCCGCGTTCCGCCCATCGCTTGATCAGCGCGTCCACGCTCAAGCCGCTCATGATGCCCTCCATCTTTCGACATTTCGTGCGATGACCTGGGACACCATATCGATGTGTTCAGTGATCAAGGTCCGCAGTTCCGTCAACCCTGCTTCAGGAACGCGGCGGTTTGCCGCACCTGCGACATTAATGGCCCGAGCAATCTGGCTGAGGTTCCGGCCCGCGGCGAGCAGCAGCAGGTTCGATTTGGCCAGCGCGGCGAGTTCGAACTGACCCAATTGCGAGGCAGCATAGATACGGACGCGGATCAGCGCAATCAACCAGCGGCTGACCGAATAGCCCTCCTGGTCCGCACAGATCCTGATTCTCTGTGCCTCGTCCGGGGTGAGGCGGATGAACCGGCGAATCTTGCGCTGTCCTTTTTCAGCCACCGCATGCGCCGGCGCAATGCGGGTGTCGTCGGCAGTCAGTTTTTCAACCACCTGCCGGAAGGCTTCGCTGGGCGTCACGCCGTTCGCGCGGCAATAACTCAGCCGTCGGGCTTTCAATGGACCGAGCTCGATATTGATGCGGCTGGGTCTAGGCTTCGAAGACATTGGGCATCTCCGCCGTCTGGTTTCTGGGTCAGATTAACTCAACAACAGCGGAGCACATTGATCACCATCAGACTATCCCGCCCTAGCTCTACTAAACGGGATTTTCTTGAAATTTTCAAGAATTCACGCTGTCCTCGCGCTTCGTCTTGGGGAACGCCTGAAACACCGCGCACCGCAAAAGAACGGCGTCGCTTCGCGCTAGAATCATTGGAACAAACTGCGTGGAAAGATAGCCAGGCCCGATGTCCCCCAAATCAAAAAACGTGAACGACAACGAGTTGAACGGCAGGCAGGCAGGCAGGCAGGCGGAGGATGCATACTGGAACGAGCACCGGCACTATATCGCGCTGGCGACCGAGCTCGGCAACATATTGTGCGGCATCCTTTCCGATGATCTCCGTGCGCATCTGCTGTTGATACTGATACGTCAGCGCCAGCAGGACAGTCCGGCGCACATACACGCGCTGCTGGTCGAACTCTTGGGAGGCATTCAGAACCGTATCAATATGAACCGGAACAAGCGCGCAGCGGCGCAGCCCGACCCGTAGCGGAAACGGCAACAGTGACGAGACCGGCTCAGCGGATGCCGGTGCGAAAGACGCCATCGCCGGTGCTGCGGCACCGGCTGCTCATGTCACCCGTCGGAACGCCCCAGGCCGGCCGGTTGCAGCGCCAGGGCGGCGCGCACGGCTTCCGGCAAAGCCTCGACATCAACTTGCCGGCGACGATGAAAGATCATCCCGGCATACACTTCCGCCAACGCCGCCAGCGTGGGCGACAGCTCGCCATCGACCGGCGGCTCGACGCCCAGGCGCCGGTTGATCTCCGCTTCCAACTGCACGATATCGACAAGCACTGCCATCGCATCCTCCCCAACAAACACACCGCGACACGGCCTACCCTCGTTGCACTATCGCAAACCTGCGGCCGCAGCATCTTGAAAAAAATCAACACCCAAGAAAAACGGGCCACGCCTTGCAGCGCGGCCCGTCCATCCTACCCGGCCGGTCAGTTGGCCGACGTTCCGCAGAACAGCGGCGGCAGCCAGTCACTGTCGGCCAGCGCGCGGGCGGCAGCCTCCGCCGCCGCATCCTTGCGCATCTTTTCCAACGGCACCGCCGTGGCGGGCGATGCGGCCTGCGCCACCACCTCCATCATGCGCCCCTTGTTCACATGCGCGAAGTAGTCCTGCACGGTCGGCTTCCACCACGCATGCATGTCCAGCGCAACCTCGCGCGCCAGCGCATCGACCGCCGGCAAGGGACGCTCGCTCGCCTGCAAGCCGTTGACCATGCACGCGGTGCAGAAGGCGATATAGGCATCGACCACCTGACGCGGCTGGCGCCGCAGCCACTCCATCAGGGCCACGCCTCCCGGCTCCTGCGGCAACTGAGCGGCCAGTTCGGCGCGTTGCGCTTCCCAATACTCCCATGCGCTGCCGCTGTGCGCCTCGTCCGGCAGCACCGGCGGCCGGACTTCCAGCTGCACCGTGCTGGCTATCCGCCCGCCGGAATAAAACGCGCTGGCGATCAGGCGATGGGCCAGCACCAGCACGGCCACTTCGGGCTGGCGCACCAGCTCCGCCCGCAGCGCCAGCGTGCGCTGCGCCGACAGCAGCAAAGTCAGCCTTTCGCTGTGCACCGGCTTGGCCTTGGACTTGGCCCTCCGCGCGTCGTCTGCCGACGACTTCGCCATGCGCGACTTGTCCTGCGGGCGTATCAGGCCGCGCTGCACGCAGGGCTTGCCGTCCTCGTCGAGGGTCACCAGCGCCCCGGCCAGTTCCCGGTCCGCCGGAACCGGCTGGCACAGCGCCGTCCGGATCCGGCCACGCTCAATATCGATCTCGGCCAGCTCCTGCACCGTGGCGTCCAGATCCGCGTCGGCGGTGTCGCCCGAGGGCACACTCCCATCGCCTCCAGCCGAGGCGTTCAGCCGGGCCGCCCGCTCGTCCAGCTGCGCCAGCGCCGCCGCCTGCTCGGCATTGGGCGATATCACAGCCGTCCTGACGCGGCCATACAGGGCCAGTTCCGCCGCGTCAATGCGTGCCCGCACCTCCACCCACGCCCAGCGTTCGCGCCGCAGCCGTTGCGCCACGCGCTGCAGCTTGGCCTGCGCCAGCGATTCCAACAGGGCGACGTCGTCGATATAGCCCTCACCCCTCTGGCTGAACAGGTCGCGCTCCACCTTGCCGCCCGCTGCCTCGAAGGCCTTGACGCCGACGTAGCGCGCCACCCGGTCCGAGTGCACGGGAATGCGCTGCGCCGTGAGCAAGCGCCTCAGCTGGTGCGGCTGGCGCGACCACGTATCCAGGCCGTCCCACGCTGCCTGCTGCCCCGCATGGTCGTCGGTGACGGCCAGCGCCGCCATCTGTTCGTAGCTGGCCTTGTCCTCGCGATACAGCGCGAACAGGCGCGGCGCCACGTTCGCCAGCTTCAGCCGCTGACGTACCGTCAGCTCGCTCAGGCCGAACGCGAGCGCGATGTCGGCGACGCAGCGCTCTTGACGCGACAGTGTCAGCATGGCATCAAAAATATCGGCCGGATGCAGGGGCTCATGTCCGAGGTTCTCTGCCAGACTAACCAGCACTGCCTCGGCCTCGGTCACCAGCAAATAGGGTATCTGGTAATCGACCGGGAAGCTGCCCTCCTCGATCACGATGCCGACACACAGCCAGCGACTGTCGCCAGCCGCCACCTCCAGCAAGCCGGTCAACACGCCGTCGCGGCGCTGTTCAAAGCAGATCAGGTTCTGCAACACGCCATGAGCCCGCACCAATGGCAGCAACTGGGACAAGTCGCGCGGCTTCCTGCGCACATTCTTCTCGCTGCGCACCATCTGCGCGTGGGTGGCGGTGCCGAAGGTGGCGTGCGCCAGGATGGCCTGCGCCGACTGCCGCACAGCGCGGCCGGTATCGGCGGCGGTCACATTCGTTTCTTGGGATTCAATCAATTCAGACATACAACCTCCTGTGCTTGGTCATCAAAGGAAACAAAGAAAAAGACACACGAACAAAAGGCAGCCGCCGCTACGGCCGCCGTCGCCGCTCAGTCGAGCAGCGCGTACAGCCGGCGCGCCTCAGGCTGCAGATCGATGAAGTCGCGCAGGCGGTAGTACATCTCGGCGGCGCGCGCGCCGCCGCGCCAGAACGACAGCTGGCTGTAAGCCATCGCACACACGCCCATGCCGGTCGCGTTCGCGCCGAACTCGCCGGCAAAGCCGTTGCCGTCGCATTCCAACCGATAGCGCTCGACCGCCGTCGGCGCCATGTAGAAGCCGCCGTTCGACAGCTGGTAGAATTCCCAGTAATCCCCCCGGTAAAGCGGGCACAGGCGGCGCATCATGTCGCAGACCGCGTTCTCGACCGCGATGCACTGCGCGCCGAAGTGGCGCGGCAAACAGGTCAGCCTTGCCTCCGGCGGCAGCAGCACCGCCTCGATCCGCCCGCCATGGCTGGCCCCCATGGGCAACGTTCCGCAATTCGCATCCATGCTGTTTCTCCTTAAAAAGTTGATCAAAAGAGGCGTGTTTGACATCTCATCCTCTTGCATGGACTCTCTCGCTCCCGCCTGGGCGGGCGGGGGGTGGGGATAGCCCTTCCCTCAGGGGAAGGGTTGGGATGGGTGGTCTGCAGGCAGCGGGGTATGGGCCGCGGTTTTAGCCCATTTCGTCCATCCCCCCCCCACTCCCCCCCCCCCCCCCGGGCTTTTTCCCCCCCCCCCCGGGGGGGGGCGGCGCCGGCCTGGGCTTGCGCCAAGCGGTCGCGCGCGGACAACAGTTCGCGCTCGGCGTCGAGCACCGTCAGGA
>NZ_JBGLYQ010000070.1:0-23711 GCF_047304105.1 Duganella sp. Dugasp56 | reverse complement strand
AATTGGCACCCGACCTTCGCCTTACCTGCTGCAAGGTAATTGTTCTTGTCCAATTTTCAGATCTGACCCCGGGTTTTTACTTCAGCTCTTCGATCAGGTCGATGTACTGCTGCCTGGCTTCGTCCAGCGACGTGCCTTTGAGCGCGGCCCAGGCGTCGAACTTGGCGCGGCCGACGAAGTCGGTCATGCCTGGACGGTCGCCGGTGGCGTCGCCGGCCGAGGCTTGCTTGAACAGCGCGTAAATCTTCAGCAGCGTCATGTTGTCCGGACGCTCTGGCAGGTTCTTGGAATCGAGCTGGGCCTGCGCGAATTGCTCTTCTAAACTCATCATTTCTCCTAGGGGCGGAATGGGGATGCGCCATCATAACCCCGGCCGCAGGAAAAACCGCTAGAGGGCTTACTCAAAAACAGAACGGCGGACATGTCAGGTCGTGGACCTGGCATGCGCCGCCGTTTCCGGTGCCCTCGCGGGCACTGGCACTGCGGCGCGAACGCCGCGTGCCGGGAGTTCCTGCGATTACTTCTTTTTCGTCGGGTTGACTGCCGACTTCAGGGTCGCGCCAGCCGAGAATTTAGGAGTTTTCGACGCAGCGATCTTGATCGCTTCGCCGGTTGCAGGATTGCGGCCTTTGCGTGCAGCACGCTTGGCAACGGAGAAGGTGCCGAAGCCGGTGATGCCGACCGTGTCGCCTTTTTTCAGACGCTCAGTCACGATGGCGATCAGAGTGTTCACTGCACCGTTGGCGGCAGCAGCTGACATCTCGGTGCGTTTCGCAAATTCTGCAATCAATTCGCCTTTTTTCATTACTACCTCCTTGGTTATTAGAGCGCGCAGATTAGCATAAATATTGTCAAATGTAATGGTTTCTGTTCGAAGTAGCCCTTACAGTAGCTGCCGCGCCACGCTGCACCGCAATAAAACCCCTGTATTTACAGGCGATACCCGGTTTTTCCGAACCCGCGTCCGCGCTGAAAAAGGTTTATGATGGGGCGACTGAGGACAGGACCATGACCTTTTCAGACGAGACCTTGATAGCCTACGCCGACGGCGACCTGGACGACGCGACCCGCCTCGCCGTCGAAGCCGCCATGCGCGGCGACGGCAGCATCGCGCGGCGGGTGGCGCGCCTGCGGGCCGCGCGCGACGAGGTGTTTGCCGACCAGGCGCCGTCCGGCCTGCGCTCGCGGCGCGCGCCCAATGTGGTGCAGCTGGCCGACGTGCGGGCCAGCCGCGCCGCGGCGCAGCAAGCGGCGCGCAAGGCGGCGCGGCGCCATTGGGGCTGGCCGGAATGGGGCGCGCTGGCGCTGGTGATGGTGCTGGGCCTGGCGGCCGGCAAGTTCGGCCTGGCGCATTGGCAGCCGGGCTGGTTCAGCGAGCCGGCGATGGCGCCGACCGCGGTGGCCAGCCGCAACGGCATGCTGGTCGCGCAGGGCAAGCTGGCCACGAGCTTGAGCCAGCAGATGGGCGGCGCCGTGCCGTCCGAAGGCGATGTGCGGGTCGGTCTGAGTTTTTTGTCGAACGAGGGCGGCTACTGCCGCAGCTTCACGCTGGTCGGCCTGAGCCAGGATCTGGTGGGGATCGCCTGCCGCGCCAATGACGAGTGGCGGATACCGGTGCTGGTGCAGAGCGCGCGGCCGCTGCCGGCCATGGGCGCCTACCGCGCGGCCGGCACCGAGATGCCGACGGCGCTGCTGGAAGCGATCGACCAGCGCATCGTCGGCGGAATGCTCGACACCAGGGCCGAGCTGGAAGCGCTGCGCCGTAATTGGCAGCGCTAAGCCTGCCGTTTAGACGCCCAGCAGTTCGACGTCGAAGATCAAGGTTGCGTTTGGCGGAATCACGCCGCCGGCGCCGCGCGAGCCGTAGCCCAGCTCGGCCGGGATGATCAGCTGGCGCACGCCGCCGATCTTCATGCCTTGCACGCCCTGGTCCCAGCCCTGGATGACCATGCCGGCGCCCAGCGCGAATTCGAACGGATCGTTGCGGTCCTTGCTGGAGTCAAATTTCGGGCCCTTGGTGCCGTCGTCGTTGCGCAGCCAGCCGGTGTAGTGCACGGTGACGTTTTGACCGGCTTTGGCTTCGGCGCCTTCGCCCACGGTCAGTTCGATGTACTGCAGGCCGGATTCGGTGGTGATGGTGGTCATGATTTTCCTTCTATGGATACGTTAAAGACAGCCCTGAATTGTAGCAGGGCGCGCAGCTGGGCCCCCGGCACGGGAATAATTGTCCGCTTTTGTCTCGTAACGGTTCGGTTTGCACGTAAAATAAACGTTTTGCTCTTTCAAGCGATTTTTCATGCTCTGCAGTTTCCGCCGTATCGTCCTTTCCTGTGTCTGCGCCATCTCCGCGATCGGCAGCGCGCAGGCCAACGTGGTGGTGGTCCTTAATTCGCGTGACGCCACCGTGCAGTTGCTGGACCAGGACACCTACAAAGACCTCTCCACCTTCCCGGTCGGGAAGGAGCCGCACCACCTGATGGCCACGCCGGACAACAAGTCCCTGATCGTCGCCAGCTCGGTCGGCAACGAACTGATCTTCCTCGATCCGAAAAGCGGCCAGGTCCAGCGCAGCATCAAGGATATCCTCGACCCCTACCAGATCGGCTTTTCCCCTGACCAGAAATGGTTCGTGTCGAACTCGCTGCGGCTGGACCGCGTCGACCTGTACAAGTACGACGGCGCCAACCTGACCCTGGCCAAGCGCATCCCGCTGGCCAAGCTGCCCAGCCACATGGCGTTCAACGCCGCCAGCAACATGGTGTTCATCACCCAGCAGGGCAGCGACCAGATCAGCGCCATCGACCTGGGCACGCAGGCCGTCAAGTGGACCATGTCGGTCGGTAAGCTGCCGGCCGGCATCGCCATGACGCCGGACGACAAATACCTGCTGGTCGGCATCATGGGCAGCGACTACGTCGAGGTGATCGACTGGAAAACCCAGAAGACCGTCAAGCGCATCAAGACCGGCCAGGGCGCCCACAACTTCCGCGCCGCCGGCGACGGCCGCCTGACCTATGTGTCGAACCGGGTCTCCAATTCGATCAACATCATCGACCAGAAGACGCTGGAAAACGTCGGCCAGATCAACGTGCCGGGCGGCCCGGACTGCATGGAAATCACCGCCGACGGCAAGACCATGTGGGTCACCCTGCGCTGGATCAAGAAAGTGGCCGTGATCGACCTGGCCACCCGCAAGGTCACCAAGCTGATACCGGTGGGGCGTTCGCCGCACGGCGTGTTCTTCTTCAACTCGGCCCAGCGCATGTGATGAACAGCGCTGCCGCCCCGACCCTGCTGGCGCTGGCGCTCGCTGTTTCGCCGGCGGCCATGGCGGCCGACCCGGCCAAGGCCGCCAACAGCGACGCGCGCGAACTGAACGACGCGGCCCGCGCCGCCAACGCCCATGCCCGCAACCTCAACGGTCCGGCGCGGCGCGCGGCGGAGGCCAAGGCGGCCGGCATGGCCGCCGCCGCCGCGGCAAGCACCGGCGCGGCAAGCACCGTGTCGCCGGCCGGCGCCAAGCCGGCGCTGGCGACGGCGTCCGCCATCGCCGCCGCGAAGACCGAGTCGGCCGCGCCGCGCGCGGCCTGCAAGGGCACGATCTACCTGACCTTCGACACCGGCAGCCAGTCCCAGGCCGAGCTGATCGCCGACACGCTGAACCGCCACAAGATCAAGGCCACCTTCTTCCTGGCCAACGAAAAAACCGTCAAGGGCGATTATTCGCTGGACCCGTCGTGGTCGGCCTACTGGAAGGCCCGCGTCGCCGAAGGCCATGTGTTCGGCTCGCACACCTTCGACCACGACGTGCTGGTCAAGGACGGCGCCGGCGGCGCCATCCTGGCCAGGCCGGGCTTTGGCGCGCAGGCCGGCAAGGTCCGTACCTTCACGCCGGACCAGTATTGCGAGGAAATCAAGCGCGTCGACCAGCGCTTCGCCGAGCTGACCGGCCGGCACCTGGACCCGATCTGGCGCGCTCCGGCCGGCCGCACCACGCCCCATGCGCTGGAGGTGGCCAAGTCCTGCGGCTACGCCCACGTCGGCTGGGCGCCGGCCGGCCTCTCCGGCGACGAGTTTTCCAGCACCGCCTACCCGAATGCGGTATTGCTGCAAAAGTCCCTGCGCGACTTGCGGGACGGCGACATCTTCCTTGCCCACATGGGCATCTGGTCGCGCAAGGATGCGTGGGCGCCGGCCAACCTGGAACCGTTGATCAGCGGCCTGGAGCAAAAAGGCTATTGCTTCGCCACGCTGCGCGAGCACCCGGGCTATCGCGCCTCATTCAAGACGAATTCCAAGCACCAATGATGCAATTATTTTCCGACTGGCTGGGCGCCGCCCAAGGCTGGTTGTTCGAGACGGCGATACAGCCGCTGGTGTTCCAGCTCGGCTTCGGCGAATTTATCGAGGAGGCGTTCGAAGGCACCGAGTGGCTGCTGATCGGCGTGCTGGAGCTGTTGCTGCTGTTCCTGGTGCTGCGCCCGCTGGAGGCGATGATCCCGGTGCACAAGTTCAACGACCCGCGCGCGCGCTGGAACGACTTCATCTACACGGTGCTGCACCGCGTCGGCCTGTTCTCGGTGCTGATCTTCTTCACGCTCGACCCGCTGATGGACAGCGTGGCCGCCGCGCTGCGCTTCGAGAGCTTCCAGCCGTTCAACCTCGAATCGCTGTGGCCAGGCATCAGTCCCCTGGGCAGCTTCCTGGTGTATTTCGTCGTGCTGGACTTCTTCGATTACTGGTACCACCGCGCCTCGCACCAGTTCAACTGGTGGTGGGCGCTGCACGGCCTGCACCACAGCCAGCAGAACATGAATTTGTGGAGCGACAACCGCAACCACCTGCTCGACGACCTGCTGCGCGACGTCTACATGGGCGTCATCGCGCTGTGCATCGGCGTCGAGCCGTCGCAGTACGTGATGCTGGTGTCGGTGTCGCGCATCCTGCAAAGCCTGCAGCACGCCAACGTGCGCATCCATTTCGGCCGCGTCGGCGAATGGCTGCTGGTGTCGCCGCGCTACCACCGCCTGCACCACGCGATCGGCGTCGGCCACGAATCGCATGGCAAGGGCACCTTGGGCGGCTGCAATTTCGCCGTGCTGCTGCCGGTATGGGATATCATCTTCCGCACCGCTAATTTCACGCCGCGGTTCGAAGCCACCGGCATCCGCGACCAGCTGCCGCGGACCGGCGCCGACGGCGTGGTCGCGCCTGGCCGCGACTACGGCAGGGGCTTCTGGTCGCAGCACTGGCTGGCGCTCAAGCGCATGGTTGAATACGCACGCAAGGATGTGGTCTGATGACAAATGTATTACGCTCCTGGGGCCGCGCCTTCCTGTCGCAATGGCACGGCAGGATGCTGGCGATGAGTGTGGTTCCGTTCCTGCTGGCGGTCGGCGTGTGGGCGGTGCTGCTGTACCTGGGCCTGCAGCCGCTGGTCGACTGGCTGCACCTGCTGTTCACCGAGCACGACGGCTTCGCCCGCAGCGGTAGTCTGCTCAGCTCGCTTGGGCTGGGCGCCTTGAAAACCGTCGTCGTGCCGCTGATCGCCATGCTGTTGCTGCTGCCGCTGATGATACTGACGGCGCTGGTCTTCATCGGCGTGGTGGCGATGCCGCTGATCGGCCGCCACGTCGGCCGCCGCCACTATCCGCAGCTGGAGCAGCGCAAGGGCGGCACCCTGCTGGGCAGCGCCGGCGTGGCGCTGGGCGGCATGGCGATCTTCATCGGCCTGTGGATCGTGACCTTGCCGCTGTACGCCTTCCCGCCGCTGGCGGTGGCGGTGCAGGCCTGCCTGTGGGGCTGGCTGACGACGCGGGTGATGGTCTACGATGCGCTGGCCGACTACGCCAGCGCCGACGAGCGCCGCCAGATCCTGGCCGAGCACCGCTGGCGGCTGCTGGTCATCGGCATCGTCTCCGGCGCGGCCGGCGCCTTGCCGGGCGCGATCTGGCTGGGCGGCGTGATGGCGGTGGTGCTGTTCCCGTTCCTGGCGGCGATCTCGATCTGGCTGTATGTGCTGATCTTTATCTTCACCGGCCTGTGGTTTGCGTATTATTGCCTCGATGCGCTGGCGCGCCTGCGCGCCGACGCGGTCGAGGTCAAAGAAATCACCATCTGAAAGGAAACCATGGCGATCGGACTCATCATCATCGGCGACGAAATCCTGTCCGGCAGGCGCGTCGATCAACACTTCCCCAAGGTCTTGCAACTGCTGGCGGCGCGCGGCCTGCAACTGGGCTGGGCTGAAATCCTGGCCGACGATCCGCAGCGCATCACCGCCACCTTGAAGCGCACCTTCGCCAGCGACGACATCGTGTTCTGCTGCGGCGGCATCGGCGCCACGCCGGACGACCACACGCGCCAGGCCGCCGCCGACGCGCTGGGCCTGCCGTTGGTGATGCACGAGCAGGGCAAGATCAACATCCAGCAGCGCATCCTGCAGATGGGCCAGGAGGCCGGCCAGCCGGCGGACCTGAACTCGGCCGAGAACCTGCACCGCCTCAAGATGGCCGAGTTTGCCGAAGGCGCGGCGCTGATCCCCAATCCGTACAACAACATCGCCGGCTTCGCGCTGCACAAGCACTATTTCGTACCGGGCTTCCCGGTCATGGCGTGGCCGATGATCGAGTGGGTGCTGGACCACCATTACGCCGACCTGTTCAACCGCGAGCCGCACAGCGAGCAATCAGTGTTCGTGTACGAGGCGGCCGAGTCGGCGCTGACGCCGCTGATGGTGGCGATCGAAGCGCGGTTCGCGCGGGTGAAGGTGTTCAGCCTGCCGAGCGTGGGCGACGCCAAGCGGCGCCGCCATATCGAGCTGGGCGTCAAGGGCGAACCGGTGCAGACGGCCGAGGCGTTCGAGTACCTGTGCGCGGAACTGAAGAAACTCAATGTAGAGTTCAGCAACAGTTAGTGCTTGGTTGTTATCAATCGGGCGTAGACGGCGTTCCTCCCTCGGAGAGAACGCCGTTGTTTTTTTGCGAAAAACAAACGGCGCAGTAAAATTATTGTGCGTCTTCGCCCGCTGGCACGGCTCCGATGTGGTGCAATGGAGTGGAAGCATCCAAGTACGTTTTACTGAAACAGCTGACCGGTTTGAATCATATGTTAAGCAATCGTCGTTTCCGCCGGCCCCGTATCGTAGTCCGCGCAGTGCGCAAATTGCGCGCAGGCGCCGCGGCTTTTGGCTATCGCAACAAGCGGCATCTGCATGTCGTGCCTGCGCCCACTCCCGAACAAACCGAAGCGCATCTGGCCCATGCCCAGATGGACGCGCCGCCACCGCCGTCGGCACCGAAGAGCAAGCGTTCGCGCAACGCCTTCCTGCTGGTGCTGCTGATCGGCGTATCGTTTGCCGTCTACTGGGGGGTACAGGAAACCCGTACCTCCAGCATGCAGGCGCGCGTGTTCACCGACCTGGTCGGCAAGATGACGTACAAGATGGAGCCGGGCGCCAGCAAGTCGATCCGCTTCCCGAAAGACAGCCCGTACGACGAGCGCCTCGGCTACGCCGGCCTGCCGGACTATCTGGGCAAGCTCAGCCAGCGCGACTACCAGGTCAGCGCGCAGGTCCGCATCTCGCCGAAGATGGCCGAGCTGGCCGACATGGGCGTGTTCGCCACCTATCGCGAAAAGACCAAGACCGGCCTGACCATCGTCGACTGCCGCGCGCAGGAACTGTTTGCCGCCAGCTATCCGGAACGCATCTACACCAGGTTCGAGCAGGCGCCGATGGCCCTGATCAACAGCCTGTTGTTCATCGAGAACCGCGAGCTGCTGGACACCAAGTATCCGACGCGTAATCCGGCCGTCGAATGGGACCGCCTGGGCAAGGCGGTGATCGAGAAGAGCGTCAGCTCGGTGGCCGGCGGCCATCGCGCGGCGGGCGGCAGCACGCTGGCCACGCAGATCGAAAAATACCGCCACTCGCCGGAAGGCCGCACCGGCTCGATGAAGGACAAGCTGCAGCAGATGGTCTCGGCCAGCCTGCGCTCCTACCAGGACGGTCCGGACACGACCAAGGCGCGCCGCCGCATCGTGCTCGACTACCTGAACACGGTGCCGCTGTCGGCCAAGCCCGGCTACGGCGAAGTGAACGGCATCGGCGACGGCATGTGGGTGTGGTACGGCCGCCAGTTCGCCGACGTCAACCGCCTGCTGGCCGGCAAGCTCGACAACCCGGACGCCGAAACCGCGCTGACCTTCAAGGAGGCGCTGAGCCTGATGATCGCGCAGCGCCGCCCCAGCTACTACCTGGGCGACGGCGCCGAGGACCTGGAAATCCTGGCCAACAGCCACCTGCGCATCCTCGCCACCGACGGCGTGATCACGCCGGCGATGCGCGACATGGCCTTGCAGCAGAAGCTGCATCCGGCCACCGGCAACGGCCTGCAGTCGGCGCCGGCGATGACCTTCGTCAGCCGCAAGGCGTCGAACGCGATCCGCAACCACCTGGCCAACCTGCTGGGCGACAACCGCATGTACAACCTGGACCGCCTCGACCTGAGCGTGGTCAGCACGCTCGACGCGCAGGCGCAGACCGCCGTCACGCAGGTGCTGCGCGATCTGCGCGATCCGGAGAAGGCCAAGGCCGCCGGCCTGACCGGCAAGGGCATGCTGGGCAACGGCGATCCGGCCAACGTGGTGTACAGCTTCACCCTGCTGGAAAAGGGCGAGCAGAACAACCTGCTGCGCCTGCAGACCGACAACTTCGACCAGCCGCTGGACATCAACGAAGGCGCCAAGCTGGACCTGGGCTCGACCGCCAAGCTGCGCACGCTGGTGACCTACCTGGACATCATGGACCAGATGCACAAGAAGTACGCCGGCATGGACGCGGCCGCGCTGGGCAAGGTGACGGTCGATCCGCAGGACAAGCTGTCGCTGTGGGCGCTGGACTACTTCAAGGCGCTGCCGATCGAGAAGGGCGGGCGCGAGCTGACGCCGATGCTGAACGCGGCCATGGAGCGCAAGTATTCGGGCAATCCCGGCGAAGGCTTCTTCACCGGCGGCGGCCTGCACCACTTCGGCAACTTTTCCAAGGAAGACAACGGCAAGATCCTGACGGTGACCGAGGCGCTGCGCCATTCGACCAACCTGGTGTTCGTGCGCCTGATGCGCGACGTGGCCAAGTTCTACATGTTCCAGACGCCGGGCTCGTCGGCCTCGCTGCTGGCCGACTCGGACGATCCGCGCCGCGCGCAGTACCTGGCCCGCTTCGCCGACAAGGAAGGCAAGGAATTCCTCGGCCGCTTCTACGCCAAGTACAAGGGCAAGCCGGAAGGCGAACTGGACAAGATCCTGCTGGCCAACATCCGCAGCACGCCGGTGCGGCTGGCGGTGATCCACCGCACCGTGTATCCGCAGGCCAGCCAGGAGCAGTTCGCGGCCTTCCTGAAGGACAACCTGCCGTCGCAGAACGAAGTGCCGGAAGAGCGCGTGGCCAAGCTGTACGACCAGTATTCGATCGACAAATGGTCGCTGGCCGATCGCGGCTACCTGGCCAGCGTGCACCCGCTGGAACTGTGGATGGCGGCCTATATGCGCCTGCACCAGGGCGCGACCTTGTCGGAGATGACGGCGGCCAGCGAGAAGGAGCGGCAGGAGGTTTACCAGTGGCTGTTCAAGACCCATCACAAGCACGCGCAGGACAAGCGCATCGCCGGGCTGCTCGAGGTCGAGGGCTTCATGGAAATCCACAAGCAGTGGAAGAAGATGGGCTATCCGTTCGAGTCGCTGGTGCCCTCGTATGCGACCACCTTGGGCGCGTCGGCCGACCGTCCGGCCGCGCTGGCCGAGCTGATGGGGATCATCGTCAACGGCGGCGTGCGCAAGAGCAGCCAGCGCATCAGCTCGCTGCACTTCGCCAAGGACACGCCGTATGAAACGGTGGTCACCAAGGGCAAGCCGACCGCCAATGAGCAGGTGCTGTCGCCGGAAGTGGCGCGGGTGGTGGCCGATGCGATCCGCGGCGTGGTGTCGGACGGCACGGCCAAGCGGGCGCGCATGGCCTTCGTCGGATCGGACGGCAAGGTGATTCCGGTCGGCGGCAAGACCGGCACCGGCGACCAGCGCTTCGACGTGTACGGCGGCGGCGGGCGGCTGATCGAGTCGCGCTATGTGAACCGGTCGGCCACGTTCGTGTTCAATATCGGCGAACGCTTCTTCGGCTCGATGACGGCCTACGTGCACGGGCCGGAATCGAAGCACTACGACTTCACCAGCGCGCTGCCGGTGCAGCTGCTGGTGGTACTGGCGCCGAGCCTGATGCCGCTGATCGAACCCAATCCCGTGGCGAAGCCCGCCACCGTGGCGTTGGTCGCGAAAGCCGGGGGAGAAGTGCCCGCAGTCGTGAAACCGCCGCTGCAGGCCTGCGGCGGCTGATCTAAATCCGGGGTCAGATCCGACATTTGGACACGAGCTCTGCCGTAACGGCCGTTACGGCAGAGCTCGTGTCCAAATGTCGGATCTGACCCCGGATTCCCTTGCATAGTTGCTCATTTGTTGGCAATGTATCAGCCCATGAAACCTATGCGCCATCACATGTCCAAAATCCTCAAGTTCACGCAATTCTCGATGCGGGACTTGTTTGTCGCCGCCGCCCCCACCATTGCGCTGATCGCCGGCGTCTGCCTGCTGGCCTACTGGCTGGTTGACCCGGCGCCGCCGCGCACGGTGCGCCTGGCCACCGGCCAGGAAAACAGCGCCTACGAGGAATTCGGCAAGAAATACGCGGCCGCGCTGGCCAAGCATGGCGTCAAGGTGACGCTGATGCCGTCCGCCGGCTCCAGCGAAAACCTCAAGCTGCTGAAGGCCGGCCAGGTCGACATCGCCTTCGTCCAGAGCGGCTCCACCAACGAGGAGGCCGCCGAGCGCGAAGGCCTGACCTCGCTGGGCAGCCTGTTTGTCGAGCCGCTGTGGCTGTTCCTGCGCGAAACCAAGGGCAAGAAGCCCATCACTCAGTTGAGCCAGCTGAGGGGCATGAAGATCAACTACGGCCCGAAAGGCGCCGGCTCGCCGCGCCTGCTGCGCCAGGTGCTGGAGCTGAACGGCGTCGAGAAGGGCGAAGTCGAGCGCTTCTCGCTGGCCAACACGCCGGCCACGGTGGAGCTGCTGGAAGGCCGCATCGACGGCCTGGTGTTCACCTCCGCGCCGGAGGCGCCGCTGATCCAGATGCTGCTGCAAACGCCGGGCATCAAGCTGTTCAACTTCACCCAGGCCGAGGCCTACGCGCGCAAGCTGCCGTTCCTGAGCCACGTGGTGCTGCCGCAGGGGATCGTCGACCTGGGCCGCGATATCCCGTCCGAGGACTACAACCTGATCGCGCCGACCGCCACGCTGGTCGCGCGCGACGACCTGCATCCGGCGCTGGTGGATTTGTTCGTGCAGGCGGCCAGCAGCATCCACGGCGGCGCCGGTTGGTTCTCGCAGCAGGGGCAGTTCCCGTCGGCCAAGTACACCGAGATTCCGGTCGATTCGGAGGCGGCCAAGTTCTACAAGAGCGGCCCGCCGCTGCTGCAGCGCTACATGACCTTCTGGCTGGCCAATTTCTTCGACCGCATGTGGGTCGTGGTGGTGGCGCTGGGCGCGCTGATACTGCCGCTGTCCAAGGTGGTGCCGCCGCTGTACGTGTGGCGCATCCGCTCGCGCGTGTACCGCTGGTACGGCCAGCTGCGCGCGGTGGAGCAAAGGGTGGAGGAGGCGCAGGAGGAGACGCGCATGCAGGTCTACGAGGAGCAGCTCAAGCGCCTCAATGAGATCGAGGAGCTGGTCAACCAGGTATCGATCCCGCTGTCCTTCGCCGATGGCTTGTATGGCTTGCGCAGCCACATACAGTTCGTGCGCAAGCGCATCCAGTTCCTGATGGGCGAAATGTCGCCCGTTGTGGCCGACGCGGTGCCGGTCTAATCCGCACCCCGCCGTCATTCCCGCGCAGGCGGGAATCCATAGAACGCATCCGTGTGTGCCTCAGCATGGACTCCCGCTTTCGCGGGAATGACGGCGAAGGTTATGCTCCGGTCCACGGCAAACCGGCCTTGCACCAGCCGTTGACGTTCTTGCGGTGGCCGTGCTCGTCCTTGTCGCCCTCGAAGCCTTCCAGGATATCGTAGCAGTGCTGGTAGCCGTGCTCGGTGGCCAGCTTGGCGGCGTTGCGCGAACGGACGCCGGAGCGGCACAGGAACAGCAGCACCTGGTCCTTGCGGGCCACCGAGTTCAGCTGCTCGATGAACTCGTGGTTGGCATTCCCGCCCGGATAGGTGCTCCACTGCACCGCACCATGTTGGGCTTCCGGTATGGTGACCCGTCCGACCCAGTCGCGCTCGGCATTGGTGCGCACATCGACCAGCTTGACGGCGTTGTCGGCACTGACCAGCTCATACGCCTCCTGCGGCGTGACCGCTCCGGCATAGGGCCAGTCCTTGCTGCGGCTGCGCGCCAGCGCGAGAATATCGTCTATCGTGCTCATGTCATGTTCCAGAAATAAGTTTAAGTTTATTATAGGCTTCCTGTTCAAGCCCGATACACACACGCACCAAAGCTGTGCAGTTTTTAGAAAAATTCCCAATGCGCACAAAATAGGTGCAATATTTGAGAAATGCACTGAGTTGGTGCTATGTTGATCTGCCGCAAATATAGGCATTTCGATCTGCTGGCCGATTTTAGATTCTTTTACCAGCAAGTTCAAAGATGCTATCGGCATATTAATATGAGTTTCAGGCTGGCACGGATACTGCTTATTAGAGCGCACGAGTCCCACATTCCTTTAGGAGATACGCATGGCAATGACAGCCGCAGAAGTTCTGAAAATGGTCCAGGAAAACGAAGTCAAATTCGTTGATTTCCGTTTCGCCGACACCCGTGGTAAAGAACAGCACGTAACCGTGCCTGTGTCGCACTTCGACATCGACAAGTTCGAATCGGGTCACGCATTCGACGGTTCCTCGATCGCCGGCTGGAAGGGCATCGAAGCATCGGACATGATACTGCTGCCAGATCCAAACACCGCGAACATCGACCCGTTCATGGAAGAAACCACCCTGTTCATGCAGTGCGACGTGATCGAACCGTCGGACGGCAAGGGTTACGACCGCGATCCACGCTCCATCGCCAAGCGCGCTGAAGCCTACCTGAAATCGTCCGGCATGGGCGACACCGCCTACTTCGGCCCTGAGCCAGAGTTCTTCATCTTCGACAGCGTGCGCTGGAAGATCGACATGTCCGGCTGCTTCGTCAAGATCGATTCCGACGAAGCGTCGTGGTCGACCGACAAGGAAATCGAAGGCGGCAACAGCGGCCATCGTCCTACCGTCAAGGGCGGCTACTTCCCAGTGCCACCAGTCGACAGCTTCCAGGACATGCGTTCGGAAATGTGCCTGATCCTGGAATCGCTGGGCATCCCGGTCGAAGTGCACCACCACGAAGTGGCCGGCGCCGGCCAGAACGAAATCGGCACCAAGTTCTCGACCCTGGTCGAGCGCGCCGACTGGACCCAGAACCTGAAATACGTGGTCTGGAACGTGGCCCACAGCTATGGCAAGACCGCCACCTTCATGCCTAAGCCTATCGTTGGCGACAACGGTTCGGGCATGCACGTGCACCAGTCGATCTGGAAAGACGGCGTCAACCTGTTCGCCGGCGACGGCTATGCCGGCCTGTCGGAAACCGCGCTGTACTACATCGGCGGCATCATCAAGCACGCCAAGGCGCTGAACGCGATCACCAACCCAGGCACCAACTCGTACAAGCGTCTGGTTCCAGGCTTCGAAGCGCCAGTCAAACTGGCGTACTCGGCCCGTAACCGTTCGGCTTCGATCCGTATTCCACACGTGGCCAATCCAAAAGGCCGCCGTATCGAAACCCGCTTCCCGGATCCACTGGCCAACGTCTACCTGTGCTTCGCAGCACTGCTGATGGCTGGTCTGGACGGTATCGCCAACAAGATCCACCCGGGCGAGGCAGCATCGAAAGATCTGTACCACCTGCCGCCGGAAGAAGACGCGCTGATCCCAACCGTGTGCTCGTCGCTGGAAGAGGCACTGGATCACCTGAACAAAGACCGCGAGTTCCTGACCCGTGGCGGCGTGTTCAGCGATTCCATGATCGACGCCTACATCGAACTGAAAATGCAGGACGTCCAGCGCATGCGCATGACGACTCACCCTGCCGAGTTTGACATGTACTACTCGCTGTAATACAACGCGCCTCTGTTGCAGGCGCTTGTAGCCGGTAAAAAACGCGGGGCGAGCAGCAGCTTTCCCCGCGTTTTTCATTGGATGTTGTATATTCGGGATGGAATGTTCCACCCACGGATAACGAATGATAACTAGTTTGAAACGATGCATTTTGCTGGCGCTGATGGGCTGCGGCTGGGTCCACGCGCAAGGCGTGATTTACAAGTGCACGCTACCGAACGGCAGCATCGAATACACCGACGTCAATCGCGGCAGCTATTGCAAGTCGATGGACTTGCCGGGCACCGTGGTGCCGGCGCCGGCGCGCCGCCAGGTGCCTGTCATGCGCCCGTCGCTGCCGACGATCGCGCCGGGCGACTTTCCGCGCGTCGATGGCGCCGAGCAGCGCGCGCGCGACGCGGACCGGCGCGGCATCCTCGAGGATGAGCTGAAAAACGAATCGCAGAAGCTGGCGGAGTTGCGCAAGGAGTTCAACAACGGCGAGCCGGAACGCCGTGGCGACGAGCGCAACTACGCCAAGTACCAGGAGCGGGTGGCCGCGCTGCGCGACAGCATCAGCCGCTCGGAAAAGAATGTCGATGCCTTGAAACGCGAGATCGCGAATATCCGTTGAAGGCGAATTTACCGTGAGTCCATTATGAGCCTGGTCAGTAATATCGCCGCCCGCGCGGTGGCCGCCATGAACCGCCCGCCCGCGCTGGCCGGCCTGGAACTGCTGGCGTCCGCCGTGGTGCTGCTCGATGGCGAAGGCCAGATCGCCTACGCCAACGCGGCTGCCGAGAATCTGCTGGAGAGCTCGCTCAAGGCGCTGTCGCGGCAAAAGCTCAGCGCGCAGTTCCTCAACCCTGACGAGCTGGAGCACATCTGCGCGCAGGCGCGCGAGCACAAGTTTGCCGACCTGCGGCAAGACCTGGCGCTGGAGCGAGCGGGGCGCGATCCGCTGCACGTGCACAGCATCGTGTCGGCGCTGGACGAGCCGGCCGACCACATCCTGATCGAGCTGCGCGAACACCTGCAGCACCTGAAGCTGGACCGCGAGGAGCGCATCCTCGACCAGAGCCAGGTCAACAAGGAGCTGATCCGCAACCTGGCGCACGAGATCAAGAACCCGCTGGGCGGCATCCGCGGCGCGGCGCAGCTGCTGGAGATGGAGCTGCCCGCGCTGCACGCCGGCCAGCTGCGCGAGTACACGCAGGTCATCATCAAGGAAGCGGACCGGCTGCAAACGCTGGTCGACCGCCTGCTGGCGCCGCACCGCCGGCCGCACATCGTCGGCGACGTCAACATCCACGAAGTGCTGGAGCGCGTGCGCAGCCTGATGCTGGCCGAGTTCCCGTCCGGCCTGACGATACTGCGCGACTACGACGCCTCGATCCCCGAGTTCAGAGGCGACAAGGAACAGCTGATCCAGACCGTGCTCAACATCGCGCATAACGCCGCCCAGGCGCTGGCCGCGCGCATCGAGGCGGGCGACGCGGAGATCGTTTTCAAGACGCGCGTGGCGCGCCAGGTCACCTTGGCCAAGGTCCGTTACGGGCTGGCATTAGACTTGCATATCATTGACAATGGACCGGGTATCGCACCCCAGATCCGCGACCGGATTTTCTACCCGCTGGTGTCGGGCAGGGAAGGCGGCAGCGGCTTGGGATTGACCCTTGCGCAAACCTTCGTGCAACAGCACATGGGGGTGATCGAGTGCGAGAGCCGGCCTGGATACACGGATTTCCGCATCCTGTTGCCGTTGCCATAAGCCGTGGCATACAGGGGCGGGTGCCGAGTCCCTTGATTGACGATCCATATTGCGGGATACACACAACACATGAAGCCAATCTGGATAGTAGACGACGACGAATCGATTCGCTGGGTACTGGAAAAAGCGCTGGCACGGGAGAACCTGGCCACCAAGAGTTTTGCCAATGCGCGCGACGCGATCGCCGCACTGGAGTTCGAGACGCCGCAAGTGCTGGTGTCCGACATCCGCATGCCGGGCGACTCCGGCCTCGACCTGCTGCAACTGGTGAAGTCGCGCTTCCCGGGCCTGCCGGTCATCATCATCACCGCCTTCTCCGACCTGGACTCGGCCGTTGCAGCCTTCCAGGGCGGCGCCTTTGAATACCTGGCGAAACCGTTCGACATCGACAAGGCTGTCGAGCTGATCCGTCGCGCGCTGGACGAGAGCCTGCGCGAAACCAGCGTTGAATCGGGACCGTCGGAAACGCCGGAAATCCTCGGCCAGGCGCCGGCGATGCAGGAAGTGTTTCGCGCCATCGGCCGCCTGTCGCAATCGAATGTGACGGTGCTGATCACCGGCGAATCGGGCTCGGGCAAGGAGCTGGTGGCGCGCGCGCTGCACAAGCACAGCCCGCGCGCGGCGCAGCCGTTCATCGCGCTGAACACGGCGGCGATCCCGAAGGACCTGCTGGAGTCCGAACTGTTCGGCCACGAGCGCGGCGCCTTCACCGGCGCGCAGACCACGCGCCGCGGCCGTTTCGAGCAGGCCGAGAACGGCACGCTGTTCCTCGACGAAATCGGCGACATGCCCTTCGACTTGCAGACGCGCTTGCTGCGCGTGCTGTCGGACGGCCACTTCTACCGCGTCGGCGGCCATCAGCCGCTGAAAGCCAATGTGCGCGTGATCACGGCGACGCACCAGAACCTCGAGCAGCGCGTGCGCGAAGGCTTGTTCCGCGAGGACTTGTACCACCGCCTCAACGTCATCCGCCTGCGCCTGCCCAGTTTGAGGGAGCGCCGCGAGGACATCCCTATTTTGGTGCGCCACTTCCTGGTGCAAAGCGCCAAGCAGCTGGGTGTGGAAGCCAAGCGCATGAGCGACGCCACCTTGCAGTTCCTCAGCGGCCTGGACTTGCCTGGCAATGTGCGGCAGCTGGAAAACCTGTGCAACTGGATCACGGTGATGGCGCCGGGACAGACGGTCGAGGTCAAGGACTTGCCGCTGGAGTTGACGCAGGAGCAGGGCGGCGGCGGACACGCCTTGCCGGCACTGGCGTCGGCGCCGGCGGAAACCTACAGCACGATCCAGCACCACGGCACGGTGACGGCGATCCCGGCGCCGGACATGGGCAGCATGCATGCGCTGTCCGGTTCGCCGGACGCGTGGCTGGGTCTGCTGGAAGTGCAGGCCGCCACCATGCTCAGCGGCGGTCAGCAGGAAGTGATGGCGGTGCTGGGTCGGCAGTTCGAATCGGCGCTGATACGCACCGCGCTCAAGCACACGCACGGCCGCAAGAACGACGCGGCGGTACGGCTGGGCATAGGCCGCAACACCATCACCCGCAAGATCGCGGAGCTAGGCATCGACGGCGCCAAGGACGACTGAAGTCGCGTCAAAAAGACCGCAGCGTCGTTGCGGGCGTCTCGCCGTGCTAACGCACTGTCTTCGCCACCCGCGCCTGGCTGCGCTCATTTTGACACAACTTCAAAATTACGCCGCCGCGCGCGATGCCCTTTTGATCGCCTGCGGCGGCACGCCGTAAGTCCTGATGAACGCCCGGCGCATCCGCTCGGGGTCGTCGAAGCCGCTCTCCCTCGCCACCACGTCCAGCGCGTGATTGCCGTCCTCTATCATCGCCCGCGCCGCTTCCACTCTTAGTGTCTCGACCGCCTTGGCCGGCGATTGCCCGGTCTCCAGCCGGAACGCGCGGCTGAACTGGCGGCGGCTCAGGTTGGCCGCATCGGCCAGCTCGTCCACCGACAAGGCCTTACGCAGATTGCGCTTGGCATAGGTCAGCGCGTTCTGGATGCGGTCCGACTTCGGCTCCAGTTCCAGCAGGGCCGAGAACTGCGACTGCCCGCCGGTGCGCCGGTGATACACCACCATCTTGCGCGCCACCGCGCGCGCCACCTCGACGCCCAGGTCCTGCTCGACCAGCGCCAGCGCCAGGTCGATGCAGGCCGTCATGCCGGCCGAACTCCACACGTGGTCGTGCTCGATGTAGATGCGGTCCTCGTCGACCTTGGCCTTGGGGTAGCGCCGCTGCAGCTCGCGCGCGCCGGCCCAGTGCGTGGTCACGCGCCGCCCTTCCAGCAGCCCCGCCTCGCCCAGGATGAAGGCGCCGGTGCAGATGCTGGCCGTGCGGCGCGACGCCTTGCTGGCCGCCTGCAGGAAGGCGATCAGCGCCGGCGACGACGCCGCGGCCGGCTCCAGCGTGCCGGCCACCATGACGGTGTCGTAGCCGGGATCGCCGAAGCGCTCGGTGCCGACCGGCACGCCGGCCGAACTGAGCACCGGCCCGCCGTGCTCGGACAGCATGGTCATCTCGTAGAACGGGCCGCCCGGCATCAGGTTGGCGACTTCGAACACGGTGACCGCCACCATGTCGACGATCTGGAAACCGGGGAACAGCAGCAAACCTATGGATTTTTTCATGATGTCCCAAAAAGAGGTATCTACGTCACATGGGCCTTAGTTTGCACCCCTACACTGTGCCCTGTCAACTCAACTCTAAAGGACCCAACATGAAAACCGCATTGATCACAGGCGCATCCACCGGCATCGGCGCCGTCTACGCAGACCGCCTGGCCCGCCGCGGCTACGACCTGATCCTGGTGGCGCGCGACGCCGCCAAGTTGTCCGCGCTGGCGGCCCGGCTGGAGGCATCCACCGGCCGCAAGGTCGACGTGCTGCGCGCCGACCTCAACGTGACGGCCGACCTGCGCGCCGTCGAACAGCGCCTGGCCACCGACAGCAGCATCGCCATGCTGGTCAACAACGCCGGCATCGGCGCCGTCAAGCCGCTGATCGATTCCACGCCGGAAGAGCTGGATGGCTTGATCAGCCTGAACATCACCGCGCTGACCCGCCTGACCCGCGCCGTGGCGCCCGGCCTGGTGGCGCGCGGCGGCGGCACCATTGTCAATATCTCGTCGATCGCCGCGCTGGCGCCGGAACTGCTGAACGGCACCTACGGCGGCAGCAAGGCCTTCGTGCTGGCGCTGACGCAATCGCTGCATCACGAACTGGGCGAAAAGGGCGTGCAGGTGCAGGCGGTGCTGCCGGGCGCCATCGGCACGCCGTTCTGGGACCGCGCCGGCATCTCGATCGGCCACCTGCCGAGCGACATCGTGATGACGCCGGAAGACCTGGTCGACGCCGCGCTGGCCGGCCTGGACCAGGGCGAGCTGGTGACCTTGCCCTCGCTGCCGGACGCCGCCGACTTCGCGCGCATGGATGAGGCGCGCAAGGCGCTGAAGCCCAACCTGTCGCACACCAGGCCGGCCGCGCGGTATTTAACCGCGGCTTAACCAGCCCCTGCACCGGTTTGAGGTAAGCTCTTGGCTGACGAAGCCAGGAGCTTTTTTTTTATGGAATGCGTATGCTGATTAATTGTGTGGCCTATCAGGACGGGCAAAAGCTGGCGGACATCCCCGTCGAGGAAATCAGCGACTATGTCGAAAAGCCGGAGACCTTTGTCTGGGTGGCCTTGCGCGATGCGCAGCCGGACGAACTGTCGATCATGCAGGAGGAGTTCGGCCTGCACGAGCTGGCGGTGGAGGACGCGCGGCGCGGGCACCAGCGTCCCAAGATCGAGGAATACGGCGATTCGCTGTTCGTGGTGGTCAAGACCATCGAATGCCGCGACAGCGAGGTGGCCGTCGGCGAGGTGGATATCTTCGTCGGCGACAACTACGTGCTGTCGGCGCGCGACGGCCATAGCCAGCAGGGCTTCCTCGGCGTGCGCGCGCGCGCGGAAAAGGAGCCGCACATGCTGCGCCTGGGCCCGGCCTTCGTGCTGTACGCGCTGATGGACGCGGTGGTGGACCGCTACTTCCCGGTGCTGGACATGCTGGAAACGGAGCTGGAGGAAATCGAGGAGCTGATCTTCAGCCAGGGCAAGCAGCGCGACAACATCCAGCGCCTGTATGAACTCAAGCGCAAGGTGACCATCGTGCGCCACGTGGTGTCGCCGTTGATGGAGGCGGTGGGGCGGCTGCACGGCGGCCGCGTGCCGGCCATGTGCCAGGACACGCAGGAATACTTCCGCGACGTGCACGACCATTTGCACCGGATCAGCGCCTCGCTGGATTCGATACGCGACACGATCGCGACGGCGATCCAGGTCAACCTGTCGATGGTGGCGATCGAGGAGAGCGAAGTGAACAAGCGGCTGGCGGCCTGGGCGGCGATCTTTGCGATCTGCACCGCGTTTGCCGGCGTGTGGGGGATGAACTTCAAGTTCATGCCGGAACTGGAGTGGAAGTATGGCTATCCGTTCGCGATATCCGTGATGGTGGGCGTGTGCCTGTACCTGCACCACCGCTTCAAGAAAGCCGGTTGGTTGTAGAAAAAAAGGACAAAAAAAAACCCGCGCGGCCTGAGCCGTGCGGGCTTTTTTCATGAACGACTGATTACTTGAACTTGTAGCCAGCGGTCACGTAGACGAAGCGGCCACGTGGATCGTACTGGTTGATGTCGTAGCCGGACTGGAACTGGTTGGTCACCGCGGTGCCAATCGGGTCAGGCTGCTTGTCGAACAGGTTCTTCACGCCCAGCGCCAGGGTCAGGTTCTTGATGCCGCGGAACGTGACGTTGGCGTCGTAGATGGCTTCCGACGAAATGAACACTTTGTTGTTGTTCAGATCGTGGCCAACCTGGTAGCCGGTGCGATAGTTCTGTACCAGCGTGGTCGACCATGGACCCTTGCTCCAGGTGCCTGCCAGCTGGTGCTTCCAACGCAGGATCACGCCGCCGTTTTGCGCGCCGATCACCGGCGTGCCGTCGACATCGTTGGCAACGGTGGTGCCGACTTTGTGCGACACGTCGCCGCCCGGGCTGGTCTGGTCGAAGGTATCCATGTAGGTACCGTTCAGGTTGGCTTCCAGCTTACCGAAGCTGAAGTTGTCCTTCCAGTTGGCCGACAGGTCCAGGCCTTGTACGTTGGCGTTGCCGGTGTTGGCCAGCGTCTGCTTGATGCTGACGATGTCGTTGCCGTTCAGGGTCACCAGGCCAGCGTAGGCTGGGTCGCCTGCGCGGAAGCGCGATACCACTTCCTGTGCCGATGGGGTGGCCAGGATGTCGCGGATGTTGATGTTGAAGAAGTCAACACCGATGCTCGCGGTCGAAACCGGTTGCCATACGGCGCCGAACGAGTACTGCTTCGACTTCTCTGGCTTCAGGTTAGGGTTGCCGCCGGTCAGCGAGTTCACCTGCAGGCCGGATTGCTTGGTCGCCGGGTCGTTGAACTGCTCGGAGGTGCCCAAGGTCTGCGGCGTCCACAGGTCAACCAGCGACGGTGCGCGGAAGCCGGTGCCGTAGGAGCCGCGCAGCAGGAAGGACTTGGTTGGCTGCCAACGGACATTGCCTTTCCAGTTGGCCGAGTTGCCGACGTCGTCGTAGTGGTCGTCGCGTACGGCCAGGTTGGCTTCCAGGGTCTTCGTCAGAGGAATGCTCAGTTCGCCGAAGGCCGAGTTCACGGTACGGTCGCGGTCGATAGGCACTACCGAGCCGCCCAGGCCGGAGATGTCGCCCGACTGGTAGGCGGCGCTAGGGTTGGTAGTGTAGTTCTCTTTACGCGATTGCGTACCCACCGCGTATTGCGGGGTGATGCCGGCGATGGTCCAGAAGTCGCCGGTGATCTTGGCGTCGAACGAATCGCTGGTCGATTTGGCGGCCAGGAAGTCGCCGCTGAACGCGGCCGATTTCAGCTGGTCGGCCAGCGCGCCGGTTTGCACGCCGCCTGCAGCCCATGGATTCCAGTTGCTGCTGTTGATGATCTTGGCGTACGCGACTTGCGAGAAGTAGCCGGTGGTCACAGCGCTGTTCAGCTTGGATTCGTTGTGGGTCAGGGCGACTTCGTAGTCGACCGCGCCGATGGTGCCCTTGGCGCCGACGACAACACGTGCCTGCTTGGCGGTGTCGACGTTCTGGCGTGGACCGTAGTCGAACACGCGCGAGGTGATCGACAGCGGTTTGCCGATCAGCGAGGTGAAGCCCTGGCTTTGCAGGTAAGGCACGGCGATCGACTGGTAAGCCGGGTTGCTTGGGAACAGCAGCAGTGCCGCGTCCACATTTTGCTTGGCGAACTCGCCGTCGGTTTCGAAGAAGCTGGCGCGCGCCGGCGAAGGCTGGTAGGTCTGGGTGACTTTGCTCTGCGAGTACAGCACGTCGCCGAACAGCTGGTGATCCGCGTTCAGCTGGTAGGTCAGGTTGCTGGTGAAGTTGAACAGCTCGCGATCAGGAGTCAGGCCGACGTCCGGGCCGCTGTCGTAGTAGCAGTACGGTGCGCCTTTGGCGCCGCCTTGCAGCGTGCCCATCTTGATGGTGCTGCACTTGTCGCCGATGGCCAGCGGGTTGCCGTAGCCGGAGCCGCCCGAGCTGAAGCCGGTGTCAGGGCCGACGCCTGGCGTGAACGAACCCTGGATGTTGCCCAGGCCGGTCGCGGTGCCGTTGTAGTACGGCAGCTTGGTCGAGGTGGCTGCGTAGTCGCGGTCGCGGCCGAACAGTGCCTTCTCTTTTTCGTACGAACCGGACAGAACCAGGTTCAGCTTGTCGGTGTTGAAGCCGCCGGTGATCGATGCCTTGGAGTTCTGGCCGCCGCCGCTTTGCGATGGGGAGCCGTAGCCGCCGGTGATTTCGATGCCGTCGGTCTGCTTGGCCAGGATGAAGTTGACCACGCCGGCCACCGCATCGCTACCGTAGACGCCGGAAGCGCCGTCTTTCAGCACTTCGACGCGCTCGATGGCGGCCAGTGGAATGACGTTGACGTTGACGGAAGCGCCGTCGCTGCCGGCGAAGGCTGCCAGGCGGCGGCCGTTGACCAGCACCAGGGTACGGGTCGAGCCCAGGCCGCGCAGCGAGATCGACGACAGGCCGCCGGTCGAGGTGCCGGCGCCGGTGGCGTTGGTGGTGCCGCCGGCCGAGGAGAAGGCCGAGATCGATTGCAGCAGTTCTTCAGTGCTGGTGGCGCCGGTACGGGCGATGTCAGCTTTGGTTACGACTTGCACTGGCAGCGAGGTTTCAGCGTCGACGCGCTTGACCGACGAACCGGTGATTTCCACGCGCTGGATAGGCGCGTCTTGGGCAAATGCCGGTTGTGCCAGCACCAGAGCGGCGCTGCCCGCAAACATCAGGCGCAGCGAACGCGAGATTACAGTTTCCATCATCATTGCTTGAACTCCTAGGAGGGTACCAATTGTTACTTTGTCATTTAAAGACACGTAGTTTGAATAATCCATCAATAGATTATTCAGGGCAGTCATCAGACCACCTGAGGCTGGCACGGTCAATTGCTGGACTGTAACAGGCGTGTAATAAACAACACATTTGGCGGTATTTTCAAAAAAAGACGATTATTTTACACAAAAATACAAAGTTGTTAGCCGTTTATGCTTTATTTGTGATAGCCGCAATTTAAACGTTGCACTACTTTCATATGAGCTGGGGAGGCTCGGCGAGTGACGAAAAGTTGGTATTGTGAGCAGGGACGGCCGCGCGCGGGCCGCCCAGCGCGCCGAGGCGCTGCTGGTCGGGTAGGGCAAAATAACGGGGCTGGGTACGGC
>NZ_JBGLYQ010000006.1:0-214002 GCF_047304105.1 Duganella sp. Dugasp56 | reverse complement strand
ACGGCATGGGCGGCGACGGCGGCATGGGCGCCATGGGTGGTGGCGGTGGCGGCGGCGATGACGCCGGCGGCCCGGGCGCCCCGCTGGGCGACGGCGACGGCGGCGATGGCGGCGACACGCTGACCTTGTCCACCTTCGCCGAGCGCGCCTACCTCGACTACGCGATCTCGGTGGTCAAGGGCCGCGCGCTGCCGGACGTGTGCGACGGCCAGAAGCCGGTGCAGCGCCGCATCCTGTACGCGATGAACGAAATGGGCCTGAACGCCACCGCCAAGCCGCGCAAGTCGGCGACCGTGGTCGGCGACGTGCTGGGTAAATTGCACCCGCACGGCGACCAGTCGGTATACGACGCCATGGTGCGCATGGCGCAGGACTTCTCGCTGCGCTACCCGCTGGTCGACGGCCAGGGTAACTTCGGCTCGCGCGACGGCGACGGCGCCGCGGCGATGCGATACACCGAAGCCCGGCTGACGCCGATCGCCAAGGTGCTGCTCGACGAAATCAACCTCGGCACGGTCGAATTCCAGGCCAACTACGACGGCTCGACCGAAGAACCGTGCCTGCTGCCGGCGCGCCTGCCGATGGTGCTGCTGAACGGCGCCTCCGGCATCGCGGTCGGCCTGGCGACGGAAATCCCGTCGCACAACCTGGGCGAGGTGGCGCAGGCCGCCGTCGCCATGATCCGCAATCCGAAGATCTCGCACAGCGAATTGATGACGATGATACCCGGCCCGGACTTCCCGGGCGGCGGCCAGATCATCACTCCGGCCTCGCAGATCAGCGACATGTACGCCACCGGCCGTGGCAGCATGAAGGTGCGTGCGCGCTGGAAGATCGAAGAACTGGCGCGCGGCCAGTGGCAGGCGGTGGTCAACGAACTGCCGCCGGGCACCTCGTCGCAGAAGGTGCTGGAAGAGATCGAGGAGCTGACCAACCCGAAGATCAAGATGGGCAAGAAGGCGCTGTCGCCGGAACAGCTGGCGCTCAAATCGCTGATCCTCAATTCGCTGGATACGATACGCGACGAATCGGGCCGCGCGGCGCCGGTGCGTCTGGTGTTCGAACCGAAGTCGAAGAACCAGGACCAGACCGAATTCATGCTGCTGCTGTTGGCGCATACCTCGCTCGAATCGTCGGCCTCGATCAACCTGGTGATGATCGGCGGCGATGGCCGCCCGCGCCAGAAGGGCCTGACCGACATCCTGCAGGAGTGGATCGAATTCCGCTTCATCACCGTCACCCGCCGCACGCAGTTCAAGCTGGGCAAGGTCGACGCGCGCATCCACATCCTGGAAGGCCGCGAGACCATCCTGCTGAACATCGATGAAGTCATCCACATCATCCGCAACTCGGACGAACCGAAAGCGGCGCTGATGGAGCGCTTCCGCCTGTCGGAGATCCAGGCCGAAGACATCCTGGAAATCCGCCTGCGCCAACTGGCGCGCCTGGAAGCGATCAAGATCCAGCAGGAACTGGCCGAGCTGCGCAAGGAAAAAGGACTGCTGCAGGACCTGCTGGACAACCCGTCGTCCATGAAGCGCGCCATCATCAAGGAAATCGACGCCGACGCCAAGCTGTATGGCGACGCCCGCCGCACCGTGATCGAGGAAGCGCAGAAAGCCGTGGTCGAGCAGAAGGTGGTGGACGAACCGGTCACCGTCATCATTTCGGAAAAAGGCTGGATACGCGCCCGTACCGGCATCGGCCACGACGCCACGCAGTTCACCTTCAAGGCCGGCGACGCGATCTACGGCGCCTTCGAATGCCGCACGGTGGACAACCTGCTGGCCTTCGGCAGCAACGGCAAGGTGTATTCGGTGCCGGTTGCGGCGCTGCCCAACGCGCGCGGCGACGGCGTGCCGGTCACCACGCTGATCGACCTGGCGCCGGGCGCCCGCATCCTGCACTACTTCGCAGGCAGCGGCGCCACGCAGCTGATGCTGGCCACCAGCGCGGGCTTCGGCTTCGTCGCCAAGGCCGGCGACATGGTCAGCCGCATCAAGGGCGGCAAGGCCTTCATCACGATGGAGGACGGCGACGTCCCGCTGCCGCCGGCGGTAATCGGCGAAGGCGCCAGCGCGGTGGCTGTGTTGTCGGCCAACGCACGGGTGCTGGTGTTCGGCATGGATGAGATGAAGGTGCTGACCAACGGTGGCCGCGGCGTGATCCTGATGGAGCTGGACGACAAGGAAACGCTGATCGCGGCCAAGCCTATCAGCCAGAAGGGCGTGATCGTCTCGGGCATAGGCCGTGGCGCCAAGCCGCAGGAAGAGCGTCTGTCGGCATCGGCGCTGGCGGTCCACTTCGGCAAGCGCGCCCGCAAGGGCAAGGCGCTGGCGACCAAGATCAAGCCAACCTCGCTGACGCCTATCGTCTAAAAAAACCCGGGGTCAGGTCCGGCAATCGGACACGAGCTCTACCGTAGCGAACGCTACGGTAGAGCTCGTGTCCGATTGCCGGACCTGACCCCGGGTTTATCCCGCTGCTAGTTAGTTCTTGGCAGCGGCAGCTTTGACGTCGGCAGCGCCTTTGGCTTTGACGGCGTCGGTCTTGTTGGCGGCGATCGCTTTGTCGGCGGTGGCGTCAACGGTTTCCTTGATCGCTTTGGCGTCGGCTTTCACTGCCTTTTTCTCGGCTTTTTCTTCAGCCTTGGCGACCGATTTTTCACCCTTGGCGGCGACCTTGGCTTTGTCTTCCGGATCGGCCTTGGCTACTTTTTCGTTGGCTTTGGCTTTTTCCACTTCAACGTGGGCGGCGGCGGTGTCGTGGGTCTTGTCGGCTTTGGCGATGGCTTTATGAGCCTTCTTGTCGGCCTTGGCGTCCACCTTCATTTCCTTCTGCTCGGCCTTGGCCACGTCCTTGTTCACGTCATTTTCAGCTTTGACGACAGCAGGGGTTTGTGCGAAGGCGGCGGTGGCGAACAGACCGGCGATCAGGGTAGCGATAATTTTGTTCATGGTATTTCCTCTCGATGTTGATTTGGATACGTTCTTATCATATGAAAGCGGGGCTTTCGATGTCACGTATTCAGAATATGCCGACGAGATAAAGCACTCTGTACGCTACCGTACCTAACTTGATTTTACCGCCGAGTCCCGGGGCGCGAGTACAGGTCGATGATGGTGCCGATCGCGTCGGCGCAGACGGAGCAGAACTTCTCGCTGCGGTCGAACATGATGCACTGCATCTGCGGGCGGTAGTAGCCCTTGGCCTCGTAGTTAGCCCCCTCGAACGCGCCCACCGTGTGGAAGTGCGGGTCTTTCGAGAACAGCGCATTGGTCGACTCCAGGTCCTTGCGGAACAAGGCGCTCATTTCCGACTCCGGCCGGTTGGCCGCCCGCAGCGCGGCGCGCTCCTTCTGGTAGGCGCGCGACGCCGTTTCATAGGCCTCCTTCGGCCACGGCGTCGGCAGCGGCGTGCCGGCTTTGACGAACTTCTTCCACTTCACATTGGCCGGATCGCGCAGCGCGGTCGCATTCGGCTCCCACGGCTCCTGGCGCGCGCCGGTCGACTGGTAGGCCACGGGCGAGGTGTAGTACTCGTCGGCCAGGCCGGCGAAGTGGTGGCCGAATTCATGCACGAACAGGTAGTTGGCCCAGTCGTTGTTGGCCGCCGCTGTGCTGAACTGGCCGAAGATGCCGCCACCGCCATAGGTCTCGTTGTTCACCAATATCTCGATGAATTCGTACGGCGCGTACTGCGCCAGCTCGCGCAGGGCGCGGTTGTCGGTGGTCAGCACATAGCGCTCGCTGCCGAAAATGTCGTAGCGCGCGCCCAGCGGCGACGCGTGATGCACGCCGGTCGACGGCCGCGACACGCCCGATTCCTCGGTCGGCAGCGCCAGCGCCCAGACGTTGAAGTCCTTCGCGCGTTCCTTGAACGGCGAGGTTTCAAACAGGTGGTCGGCCAGTTTGCGCGCGGTCGCTTCAAACTTCGCCATCTCCGCCTTGGTGTAGCCGTCGCCCAGGATCAGCAGGTCGACCTTGTCCGGCGATGGACCGTTGACGCGGATGCCGATCGGTTTGGCCAAATCAGGTGGAGGCGTCTGCCTGCGCACCACGTCCATCGCATCGGTGTCGATGTCGGCGGTCCAGACCACGGAGAACGCGTTGCGGTCGTCCCGCTTCAGGATGCGCACGCGCACCGGCCGGTCCGGTTTCGGAAAGCGCACCGACTCCTGGAAGCCGCGATTGGCGTGATTGGCCTCCTCGGTGCTGCGCCATTCGGCGAAGATGGTCGAGAAGCCGCGCGAGTACAGCAAATCGCCGGTCTTGGCGTCGACCACCTCCACCATGTTGTTGCCGCGATTGGTGTCGTCGATGGTGCGGCTCATGTCGCCCGGCCACGGCAACGGCTCGATCACCACGCGCTCCATCGCATACTGCTCGTTGAGCGCATTGCCGCTGTGAAGATAGTCGAGGCGGACCGTGGCCGGCTGCGCGGCAGCGGCCAATGCGGGCACAGTGACGGCCAGCGCCAGCACGTAAGAGATAAAGCGGTTCATGGGACTCCCGGCGGTCAGTGAAAAGTGACCGCCATTGTAATCCCGCGCCTGGCCAAAATGCGCTTCTATGTCCGCCATTTTCCGTTGCGGACCAACTCGGCCACGGCGTCGGCGAACACTTTCGGCGCCTCCTGCGACAGATTGTGGCCTGCTCCGGGAACGCGCCGATGGCTGCGCGGACCGCTGAATTTTGCCGCCGACGCGCTGCCGTCGGTGGCGCGGATCACGCCGTCATCAAGGCCGTCGAGCGTGATCGCCGGTACCGGAATCACCGGCCCGGTGGCCAGCTTCGCTTCCTGCTTTTCATAGTCCGGATAGCCGGGCGCCGCGCCCAGCCGGTGACGGTACGAATGCAGCACCACGTCGACGTAGTCCGGATTGTCGAACGCCTTGGCCGATCGTTCGAAGGTCGGGCCGTCGAAGCGCCAGCTCGGCGAATTGTTCTCCCACAGGATGCGGGCGACGTCGTTGCGGTTGGCCGTCAGTCCTGCGCGACCGCGTTCGGTCAGGAAGTAGAACTGGTACCAGAAGCCCGCCTCCACCTTGGCCGACGCCGGCAAGCTGGCCTTGGCGATGTCCTGTATCAGATAGCTGTTGACCGACACCAGCCCGACCACGCGCGTGGGCCGCAGCGCCGCCGCCACGCAGGCGGCGCGGCCGCCCCAGTCGTAGCCGGCCAGCACCGCCTCCGGTATGTGCAGCGCGTCCATCAGGTCGATGACGTCCTGGCCGATGGCCGCCTGCTGGCCCGAGCGCGGCGTGGCGTCGTCGAGGAAGCGCGTGGTGCCGTGGCCGCGCAGGTGCGGCACGATCACGCGGTAGCCTTGCGCTGCCAGCATCGGCGCCACTTCGACGTAGCTGTGGATGTCGTACGGATAGCCGTGCAGCAGTATCACCGGCCGGCCGTTCTCGGGCCCGGTTTCGTGATAGCCGACGTCCAGCACGCCGGCCTCCACCTGGCGCACAGCCATCACCGGCAGCGGGCCGGTATTCGGTTTGACGGGTGGTGGCAGGTCCTTGCCCTGCGCGGCGGAGGCCACGCCGCCCAGCGACAACCCGGCGGCGCCGGCGGCGGCCGACAGCAAAAAGCCGCGGCGGTTCAGTACAGAGTCAGACATGGTGAAGCTCCTTTGAGGTGAATGCGGTCATGCCGCGTCGATACCGGTAATCAGTTCACTGGCCAGCCAGCTGGCCAGCAGTTCGCCGGCCCTGGTCACGCCCCATGCCTCGCCCAGACGTTCGACCAGCCAGTCGCACAGCTCCGTAAAACTGCCGCAGGCCTGCAGGCGCAGCAGCGCCTCGTGCTCCAGCGCGTCGACCTGCTTCAGGCAGGAGGTATAGCCCCGCCGCCAGACCAGCAAGCCGACCGGCCGCGCCAGCATTTCGCTTTCCGGCGGCGTCTCTTCGGCCCACAGCGCCGACCAGATTTGTTCGGCGTTGGTGATGGCGACGGCGCTCATGAACGAGGGCGCGACGCTCAGCACAGCCTTGTCCCAGTCGACCTGCGCCAGGCCTTCCAGCGCCAGCGGGCGAGCGTCGGGCGCAATGAAGGTCGCCGACAAGGCGTGCTCTATCCACGCCAGTTCGTACACGTCAGGGTTGTCGGGGAACAGCGCGGCCAGCGTGCGGTCGAAGCCGTCGGCGTACGCATCCAGCGTCCACGCATGCGGCGGATGGCTGTCGATATGCTTGATGGCGGCGGTGCGGAACGCCCCGTCGCCTATCCACGCGCGCAGCCGCGGGTAGGACTGCTCGAGACAGCCCACCAGCTGCGCGCGGTAGTTGTTCTGGTAGACCGCCAGCCCGGCCATCGCGCGCGCATCGGTGCCGATGGAGGCGCTGGGCTCGGCGGCCACCAGCCATGTCTGGAAATCCCGCTGCAGGTCGGCCAGCATCATGCGGCCTCCCGGTGCCATGCGCGCAGCGCGCCCAGCGAACGCGCCGTCGACACCTCCCGCATCAGGTCCGCCAGCGGCGGGATGTCGTCGTCGCGTTCTATCATGGTCGCCACCGGTCCGGCCAGCGCCATCGCCTGCGAATACAGCTGCCACACTTCTTCGCTGACCGGGCCGTCGTGCGTGTCGATCAGCAGGCCGGCGCCCCGGCTATGGCCGGCCAGGTGGATCTGCCGCACATGCTCGAACGGGATGCCGGCGATGAATTCGTTGGCGTCGAAGCCGTGGTTGGCGGCGCTGACGTAGACGTTGTTCACGTCCAGCAACAGCCCGCAGCCGGTGCGCCTGGCCATCGCCGACAGGAATTCCCATTCGGTCATCGCCGCGCCGCCGAAGGCCAGGTAGCTGGACGGATTCTCGAACAGCATGGCCCGGCCCAGCACATCCTGGGCCCGCGAGATATTGGCGCAGACGATGTCCAGCGCTTCCTCGGTGTACGGCACCGGCAGCAGGTCGTGCGAGTTGAAGCCGCCGATGCGCGACCAGCTCAGATGGTCGGAGATGAACAGCGGCTCGATCTCGTCGGCCAATGCCTTCAATCGCTTGAGGTAGTCGGCGCGCAGGCCGTCGGCCGAGCCGATCGACATCGACACCCCATGCAGCGCGACCGGATGCCGTTCGCGGATCTGGCGCAGGATATGGCGCGGCTGGCCGCCGGCGATCATGAAGTTCTCGGAGATGACCTCCACAAAGTCCACCGCGACCCGGGTTTCCAGGAAGTCGCGGTAGTGCTCCTTGCGCAGGCCAAGGCCATATCCCGAGAAATGGGGAGCGGTGGCGCTCATGATTACTTCGTTTCAGTCAGCGTGCCGCCTTCGGCCAGGCAGGCGGTCTTGGTGCGCACCAGCACGCCCTCGCCCTTGCACGAATTCAGGCCCTTGCAATCGTTCTTGGCGGTGGCGCACAGGCTGGTGCCCTTGCAGGTGTTGATGCCGTAGCAGCGGCCCGGCTTTTCGGCGGTGGCGTCTTTTTCAGCGGCGCTGACGTGGGTGCCGATGGTGAGGGAGGCCAGCGCCATCAGGGCGGAAGCGGCGGCGATGCTGACACGGGAAGCGACGGATTGGTTCATGGTGATACTCCTTGGTGATGGTTCAAAAAATTACTGCGCGCGCTGCGCGGCTTCGACAATGACCTGGGCGACTGCTTCCGGCTGCGAGATGTAGACCAGGTGGCTGCCCTTGATCTCGGTCACCTTGGAACCGGCGCGCTTGTACATCCAGCGCTGCAGGTCCGGGCTCAGCGCGCGGTCCTCGGTGGAGACGATGGCGTAGCTCGGCTTGTTCTTCCATGCGGCCGTCGCGATCTTCGTGTTGAAGGCGGCGGCGGTGGCCGGCACCTGCGACGCGGCCAGGAAGTTGGTGCGGTTGGGCGTCAGGTCGCCGGCGAAGTCCGCGTTGAATTTTGCGCGGTCGAAGTACAGGTGGCCGTCCTGCGTGGCGACGATGTCGTTGCTGGGCGACGGCATCGTGCCGATCACCTGTGCCAGCGTCTCGCCCACGTCCGGCAGCACGCCGGCCACGAACACCAGCGCCTTGACCTTGTCGCCGTCGCCGGCGGTGGAGATGACGGCGCCGGCCGAGCTGTGGCCGACCAGGATCGCCGGGCCGTCCTGCTGTTCCAGCGCGCTGCGGGTGGCGGCCACGTCGTCGGCGAAGCTCGTATGCGGCTGCCCCACCACGGTGATGTGGTAGCCCTTGAGCCACAGGATGTCGTGCACCGTGCGCCAGCCGGAGCCGTCGACAAAGGAGCCCGGCACCAGCACGATGTTCTTGGCGCCGGTCGGCACTTCGGCCGCCATCGAGGAGGACATGCCGGCGGCCAGCAGCGCGGCGGCCATGGCGATTGCGTTCAAGGTTTTCATTTCTTGTCCTTCGCGGTCAGCGAGCCGTAGCCCTTGGGTGTCTTGATTTTGGTGCAAGTACCTTTTTCGACCAGGGTCCAGGCGTCGCCCTGGTAGTCGGTGACGGAGGTGCCGGCGCAGCTGGTGCCGGCGCCGGCGGCGCAGTCGTTCTGGCCGGCCAGCGAGACGCCGAAGCATTTTTCGGTCGGCTTGGCGGCGTCGGCGGCGTGGGCGCCGCCGGTCAGTGCGGCCAGCGTCAAGGCCAGCGATGCGGCAAGGGCGGAACGGGAGGTAAGCATGGTGATTCCTTTTCAGTTGAGGTTGAACTACATTTAAACGTGCACGATGTCAGCGGATGCGATGTATTTATTTAAAAAAAAGCCGGTCGAGCGACCACTTGCCGCCGCCCTGCGCGACCAGCGGCAGCAGCACGGCGGTCCACAGCAGGTGGGTGGGCCAGGCGGCGGGATAGACGAAGATCTCGATCACGGCCGTCATGCCCAGCAGCGCCAGCGCGGCGTAGCGGGTGAACAGGCCGGCCACCAGCAGCAACGGGAACAGGTGCTCGGCGTAGGTGGCCAGCGGCGCCGCCAGTTCCGCCGGTATCAGCGGCAGATGGTATTCCGAACGGAACAGCTCGTAGGTAAAGGGCTTCAGCGTCAGCCAGCCCTGCACCTTGGTGCGGCCGGACAGGAAGAAGACGGCGGCGATGCCGACCCGCGCCACCAGCAATTGCAGAGACTGCGGCAGCGCCGTTGAGAGGGCGGCGCCCGAGGGCGCGGTTGACTGATTCATGTTCACTCCGGGTTATTAATCGCACCCGCTTTAATCGGATGATTGAATAATACCAGCATTCCGGAGCATGTCAATGGTTGCGATTAAATCGCATGCGTAACATTTTTGTGATACTTCGGCGGCCGCGCGCAGGCGGCAGCGATGGGCGTCTACTTTGGCGCCTACTTCGGCGTCAGCGACTGGCCGATGTCGAGCGGCCGGATGTCGAGCCGCATATTGAGGATGGAGTAGCTTTGCGGCGCCGCCGACGCGTAGCCCACGCTGTCGCGCGTCTTGCTGAAGGTGAACTGGAAGCCCAGCTCCGGCAGCGGCGTATTGCGGCCGCTGGTGGCGATGCCGATCGCCTCGCTGCGGCGGTTGTTCATCAGGTTTTCCATCAGCTCGACCACCGCGTTCTTGCCGAGGATATCGGGCGAGAACACCGGCTCGCGCAGCACCGCCGCATGCGCCTGCAGCTTGCCCGATGCCTTGGCCTCGGACGGCGTGAAGGTATGCGTGGCCAGGTCGTACTTGTCGCCCCGGTCCAGGTAGCTGATGACGGCGTTCGAGACGTTGAAGCCGGCGCTGCCCGGATCGGTGGTGGCGCGCGACAGGTCGATCAGCAGCGCGCCCTTGTGGCCGACGATCTCCACGCGGCGCCGGTTGTCCACCACCATCGCCGTGTTCTCGTCGATGCCGAGGCCGAACTTGTAGCCCTTCTTCAGCATCGCCGGGATCATGCGGGCGAAGCGCCCGCGCACCAGCAGGTGCTGGTCGACGAACACGTCGTCGCCGATGAAGCCCAGCCCCGGCGCGATCTCCCGCCCCTCGGTGACGCCGGCGCGCAGCGTGGCGAACACCGTGTTCGGCGCGTAGAACATGGTGCTGCTCATGATGGCCGCGCCGGCGCTGCTGCCGGCCACCACGCCGCCGTTGCGGTACAGGTCCCACACCGCGTCCAGCACCGCGCTGCGGCTGCCGTCCTCGCGCACCAGCGCCTGCGTGATGCGGGCCTGGTCGCCGCCGACGAAGAACACGCCGCCGGCGCCGCGCACCGCGGCCGCCAGTTCGGGATCGTCGGCCACCTTGCGGAAATCGCTGTCGGCCAGCTTGACCGCCAGCGGCACCAGGAAGGCGCTCGCGCCGTAGGCATTGAGCCGGGCCACGATCGCCTCGCCCACCAGCGTCGGGTCGGACGAGGCCGACGGCAGCACGGCGATGCGCGCGCCCGGGCCGCCGGCCAGCTGCACGATGCGCTGCCAGACCTCGGCATTGTCGGCCCGCAGGTTGCCGCCGATGATGACCAGCGATCCCTTGGGCCCGGCCGGCGCCACCGGCAGCGTCGGATCGACGGTCGACGCGGCCAGCGCGCCGCCCAGCGGCACCGCCAGCGTCAGCGTCGCCTGCAGCAGGTGCTTCAACAAGGTGGTGGTCATGCCCATGGCGGCTCCGGCAAAAAAATGGGACGGCGCCTGCCGTCCCATTAAATATAACCGATTTCGCGCGGCCGTCAGCGGTAGCGGTACAGCGGCTGCTGCAGCTGGATCGGCCTGATGTCCATGCGCAGCTTGAGCACCGAGTAGGCCTCCGCCTCGGTCGAGCTGTAGCCGACGCTGTTGATGGTTTTACTGAAGCGGAATTCGAAGCCGAACTCCGGCGAAACGTCGCGCGGATTGCCGAAGGCGATGCCGATGGCTTCCTGCTGGGCGTTGTCGATCAGGTTGACCATCAGGTCCAGCACCGCGTTGTTGCCGAGGATGTCGTTGGTGTACACCGGCTCGCGGGTATCGGGCTCGTTCGGGTCGAGCTTGTTGTCGGCCTTGTCCGGCGACGGCGTGAACTCGCGCGTCACCAGGTTGAACTTGTCGCCGCGGTCCAGGTAGCTGATGGTGGCGTTGCTGATGTTGAAGCCCTTGACGCCGCGGTCGGTGATCGCCGCCGACAGGTCCAGCAGCAGCGCGCCGCTGTAGCCGATGATCTCGACGTCGCGCTTGGCGTTGACCACCATCGCGCTGTTCTCGTCGATGCCCAGGCCGATCTGATAACCTTTTTTCAACATCACCGGGATCATGCGGGCGAAGCGGCCGCGCACCAGCAGATGCTGGTCGACGAACACGTCGTCGCCGATGAAGCCCAGGCCGGAGGCGATCTCGTGGCCGTCGTTGACGCCCTGCTTGAGCATCTCCAGCGTGCCCTTGGCGTCGTAGAACATGGTGGTGCTCATGATCGCCGCGCCGGCGCTGGAGCCGGCCACCACGCCGCCGTCGCGGTACACGTCCCACACCGCGTCCAGCGCCGCCGTGTGCTTGCCGTCCGGGCGCACCAGCGCCTTGGTGATGCGCGCCTGGTCGCCGCCGGTGAAGTAGATGCCGGTGGCCGAATGGATCGCCGCCACCACTTCCGGGTCCTCGGCCGCCTTGCGGTAGTCGCTGTTGGGCAGCGTGACGCCCAGCGGAATGAAGAAGGCCTGGGCGCCGTATTGATTGAGTTTGTTGACGGTGTTCTGGGCCGACTTCTCGGGGTTGATCGAGGCCGAGCCGAACACGCCGATGCGCGCGCCCTTGCCGCCGGCCAGCTGCACGATGCGCTGCCAGACTTCCGCGTTGTCGGCCCGCAGGCCGCCGCCGATGATGACCAGGTTGCCCGCGGGCGGCGCCAGCACCGGCTTGGGCGGGGGCACCGCCTTGGCCGGCTTGCTGGCCTTGACCTGCACTTGATGGGTCTTGGCGACCGGCGTCGTGGCGGCCGTCTGCGCAGCGCACACGCCGGCGCCGGAGAACACCAGCATCCCGAGCATGCCAAAGCGCATGACAAGGCGCTGGAGCGCAAAACCTGTAAATTTCATGTTGCCCTTCCGATGAAAACCGGCGCCAGGGCTCTCGCGCGGCGCCGTAATAATGCAGATGATACCAATCTATTCCTCAATCCGACTTAAAGCATCATTACGTTACATTACTTGAAGGCGTAATTGGCGCTGGCATAGAAACGGCGGCCGCGCGGATCGGTGTAGGTCGGATCATAGCCTGAGATGAAGAAATAGGCTTGATTCGAATAGGGCGGCGCGGTGTTGAACAGGTTCTGCACGCCGGCCCGGAACTTGAGCCCCTTGGTCGCCTGCCAGGCGCCCGACAGGTCCCACAGCGAATACGCCTTCACGTGGTTCGACGCCACCACCGAGCCATCGTCGATGTTGATCGCCGAGTTCTGGTCCTCATAGCCGCTCGAATAGGTGTTCGACAGGCTGGCCGAATACGGCCCCCGGTCCCAGTCGAAGGTGACGGTATGGCGCCAGCGCTGCACCACGCCGTCGGTGACGAAGCGGCCCAGATTGCTCAGGTAGACGTCGCCGACCGAGTTCTGGATCTTCGAATTGAGCACATAGGTGCCGGACAGGTGGCCGCCGAAGCGGCCGGCCCAGGTCTGCACGCCGCGGAAGTCCAGCGTCAGGTCCAGGCCCGTGGCCACCTGCGCGCCGCGGTTTTCCTTGCGCAGCTCGATATAGTCGATCAGGCCGTCCTCGTCGCGGTGCACCAGGTTGCCGTACTTGGCCAGGTTGCCGAGGATGACGTCGTCGCCGATCTCGCTGATCAGGTCCGTGCGCTTGATGTTCCAGTAGTCCAGCGTCATCGCCACCTGCTTGCTCGGCTCGAGCACCATGCCGACCGAGTACTGACGGCTGCGCTCGGGCTTCAGGTCCGGATTCGAATAGCGGCGGGTATCCCAGTTGTCGGCGCAGTCGGCGAAGTTGTTGTCCACCGTCGCGCAGTACTGCGGATCCGGCAAGGTGGCTGTGGCGCCGTAGATGGTCGGGCGGTACATGTCCGACATCGACGGCGCGCGGAAGCCGCGCCCGGCCGAGGCGCGGAACAGCATGGTCTTGGCCGGCATGTAGGTGACGCCGATCTTCGGACTGGCGGCGCCGCCGACCACCTGGTAGTGGTCGTAGCGCGCCGACAGCTGCGCCTCCCACTGTTTGGTCAACGGCAGCAGCAGCTCGCCGTACACCGCCTGCACGGTGCGGCTGTCGCTGGTGGCGCGGCCGCCTTCGGGCGCGGCGTCGTTGTTGATGTTATCGCTCAGCAGCAGCGCCGACGGCGTGAAGTCGGTGCGCTCGTGGCGCACCTCGCCGCCCAGCGCCAGCGCAGCCTCGCCGCCGGCCAGCGTGCCGACCGGATGCGACACCTTGAAGTCGACCGAATCCATCACGCCGCGCGCGTGGCGCACGTCGTCGTTGACCTGGATACTGTTCAGCAGCGCCACGCCGGCCGCGCCCGACGGGCCGAAGGGATTGATCGTGCCGTCGTAGATCCCCGCCTGCAGCTTGTCGTACAGCAGATAGCCGTGGGTATCCTTGTCCTTGATGGTGTTGACGCTGTGATTGAGGCCGATATCGTAATCGAAGCCGCGCACGCTGCCGGTCATGCCGACCACGAAGCGCTGGCTTTCGCTGGTCAACTCGCTGGTGCGGCGGCCCGCCTCGGCCAGGCGGATGCGCAGCTCGACATCGCCGACCACGTCGTCGTCCGCGCTGGCCTCCTCCGATTCCAGGTCGTACTTGGCCAGGCCGGGAATCTTCTTGTAGTTGATCGGCGCCCTGACGCGCGCCGACGAGGCCACGTAGCTGGTCTTCGAGCGGCTCAGCGCCACCTCGGCAAACAGCTGGTTGTCGGCGTTCAGCTGCAGCACGCCGCGGCTCAGCAGGTTGACCTTGTCCGACTTCGGATACAGCTCGGTGTCGCCCATGTAGTTGTAGGTGCAGGCGTCGACGCCGCCGGTGCCGGTCGGCAGGTACAGGTTGGCCGGCGGCGCGCAGTTCGGCACCGACAGGTTGATGGTGCGGTTGGTGATCGGCTTGCCGTTGATGGTGAAGCCCTGCTCCTGCAGGTAGTCGCGCTGGGCGCCGGTCAGGCGGATGTTGGCCGGGCCGGTATAGCCGGACAGCAGGTGCGGCAGGCGCTCGGGGATCTGCAGGTTGTTGATGAATTTGCGCTGCGAGGTGCTCAGCGCGTCGGTGCGCTGCACGTCGAGCACCGCGAACACATTGTAGCCATCCTTGCCCAGGTCGCCCTTGCCGGCGCTGATGGTGGCGGTGCGCTTGCCGGCGCCGCCCTCGTCGGTCTTGCCGCCGTAGGCGTTCAGCTCCAGGCCCTGGAAGTCCTTGCGGGTGATGAAGTTGATCACGCCGCCGATGGCGTCGGTGCCGTACAGCGCCGAGGCGCCGTCCAGCAGCACCTCGACGCGCTGGATCGCGGCGGCCGGGATGTTGTTCAGGTCGACGCCGGTGTCGTCGCCGGGCGAGGCGAAATTGGCCATGCGGCGGCCGTTCAGCAGCACCAGCGTGGAGGAGGTGCCGATGCCGCGCAGGTTGGCGCTGTTGAAGCCGCGCTGGTCGTGGCCGTCGGTGATGCTGGCGCCGTCGGTCAGGCCGCCGACGTTGGCCGACACGCGCGCCATCAGTTCCGACGCGGTGGTCACGCCGGCCTTCTCGATGTCCTCGCGGGTGATGACCTGCACCGGCAGCGCCGTTTCGGACTCGATGCGGCGGATCGCCGAGCCGGTGATCTCGACCTTGGGCATGATAGTCGCCGCCGCCGGCGCGGCCGGCGCCTCCTGCGCGACGGCCTGCTGGCCCAGCAGCCCGATCACCGCTCCCACGCTCAGGGCGCGCCGTACCGAGTGCGCCATCGTCGAAACCCGCATGCCGTGCAATTCACCCATATATATTCTCTCTGGTAGCAATGTAAATAATTCAATTAAACTAACTGTACGCACATCGCCGTGAAAACTCAAGAAAGCAGGCCGCCTTTCGCCGTGCAGCGATTTACTTTGTGAAAATAGTGCTACATACTCAATCTTTGACCGCAAATAGTGTTAGCTCACCCATGCAAGTACACAAACACCCCCTCTCCGGCCCGCACAGCAACGCCGCATTTGAACTGACCAGTTTCCACTTCGGCAGCGCGGGCACCGGCAAAAAGGTCTATATCCAGGCCTCGCTGCACGCCGACGAGGTACCCGGCATGCTGGTCGCGCAATACCTGCGCAAGGAACTGACCGCGCTCGAACAAGCCGGCAAGATCGCCGGTGAAGTCATCCTGGTGCCCGCCGCCAACCCGATCGGCCTGGCGCAGGCGATCCACGGCGCCGCCTTCGGCCGCTTCGACCTGACCACCGGCATCAACTTCAACCGCTCCTACAAGCACGTCGCCGACGACCTGAAAAAGTCGCTGGAAGGCCTGCTGGGACAGGACGCCGACGCCAACGTGCGGCTGATACGCGAACACGCGCGCGCCTCGATCGCCACCTGGCAGCCCGCCACCGACGCCGAGACGCTGAAGAAAACCCTGATGACGATGGCGGTGGACGCCGACATCGTCATCGATCTGCACTGCGACAACGAGGCCGTGCTGCACGTCTACGCCGGCACGCCGCTGGCCGAAGGCATCGCGCCGCTGTCGGCCATCATGGGCGCGCACGCGCTGCTGCTGGCCTACCAGGCCGGCGGCGAGCCGTTCGACGAGGCCTGCAGCCGCCTGTGGTGGGACCTGGACAAGCACTTCGAAGGCCGCTACCCGATCCCCGCCGCCTGCCTGTCGACCACCGTCGAGCTGCGCGGCGAAATGGAAGTGAGCTACGCGCTGGCCGAGAAGGACGCCGCCGGCCTGCTGCAGTTCCTGACCCTGAGCGGCGTGCTGCTGCCCAAGGACGCCGCAGCCGCGGCGGCGGCCGCGGTGCTGCCCGCGCCGCTGTGCCAGGCCACGCCGCTGGAAGGCGTCGAGCCGCTGTATGCGCCGCACGCCGGCATCCTGGTCTACACCCGCGACCTCGGCGCGCGCCTGGCGCCGGGCGATGCCATCGCCGACCTGATCGACCCGGTCAGCGGCGAGACCACGGTGATCCGCGCCAGCGTGGCCGGCGTGTTCTTCGCCCGCAGCGCGCACCGCCATGTGATACGCGGCATGAACGTCGGCAAAGTCGCCGGCGCCCAGGCCTTCCGCGCAGGCGATTTGCTGAGCCAATAAATCAAAACAACATGACCACCAAAAAATTCAAGCTGCCGCACACCTTCGTCCTGCTGTTCATCATCCTGGCGCTGATCGCGGCGGCCACCTGGCTGGTCCCCGGCGGCAAATACGAGACGCACCTGGTCAACGGCAAGCAGCTGATCGACCCGTCCAGCTTCCACTACATCGCCAGCGCGCCGCAGGGCCTGACGGCGCTGATGAAGGCGCCGATCAAGGGCTTCGTGGACGCGGCGCTGATCATCGGCTTCGTGCTGATCGTCGGCGGCGCCTTCTCCGTGCTGCAGAAGACCGAGGCGGTCGACTCGATGATCAAGTCGCTGGCGCGCGCGCACGACAGCTCGGTGTTCATCCAGAAGGCGCTGATCCCGGTGTTCGTGACCATGTTCTCGATCGGCGGCGCCACCTTCGGCATGAATGAGGAAGCCATACCGTTTATATTGATTTTCGTGCCGCTGGCGCTGGCCTTGGGCTATGACACCGTCACCGGCGTGTCGATCCCCTTCCTCGGTTCGCAGGTCGGTTTTTCGGCGGCGTTCCTGAACCCCTTCAACGTCGGCATCGCGCAGGGCATCGCCGGCGTGCCGGTGTTTTCCGGCTGGGGCTATCGCCTGATCGTCTGGTTCATCGCCACCGCCATCACCATCGTCTTCCTGATGTGGTACGCGGCGCGCGTGAAGAAGACGCCGGAGCTGAGCCCGACCTACGCGCTCGACCTGGAAAAGCGCCGCGAGCAGCCGCACGGCCTGGGCGAATTCCACGGCATGACGGGGCGGCACAAGCTGGTGCTGGCGATCTTCGTCGGCTCGCTGGTGATCATGGTCGGCGGCGTGGTCGGCTACGACTGGTACATCGATGAAATCGCCGCGCTGTTCCTGACCATGGGCATCGTCATCGGCCTGGTGGGCAAGCTCGATTCGACGCAGATCGTCGAAGGCTTCATCCAGGGCGCGCGCGACCTGGTCGGCACGGCGCTGGTGATCGCGCTGGCGCGCGGCACGATGATTTTGGCGCGCGACGCCCACATCATCGACACCATGCTGCACTCCTTGATGCCGCTGGTGCAGTCGTCCAGCCCGATCTTCGCGGCATGGAAGATGTTCGGCATCCAGACGGTGATCAACTTCTTCATCCACTCCGGCAGCGGCCAGGCTGCGCTGACCATGCCGATCATGGCGCCGCTGGCCGACCTGGTGGGCGTGACGCGCCAGACCGCGATCCTGGCGTTCCAGTTCGGCGAATTCACCACACCGATGATACCGACATCCGGCATCACCGTCGGCGTGCTGGCCCTGGCGCGCATCCCCTGGATCACCTGGGCCAAGTGGATGGTGCCGCTACAGCTGATCTACGCCGTGCTGGCGCTGGCGCTGCTGGTGCCGCCGTGCCTGATGGTTTGGCAATGATGGGCTTTAAGTAGCTGCTTCATGAGCGGCGGTCCCTCCCAGCAAACGCGCTATGGCCGCTTTTTGCGCCGACCGGCAGACATCGGCAAGCAGCCATTGATCACTGCCCGGAAGGCTTAGCCAGATGGCTTTCCAGGCGTTGCGGTTGCCGCTGCCTTGCAGATTGGCGAAGCAGGATGGCGAAACTACATGCTCGCCATATTTGATTTCCGCCCCCGCCACCACAGCGAAATAGTACTGGTGATCGAAGCATGCGCGCAGCCTTGTCCCCTCTGGCAGAAAGACTTCCTTCCATTGGTATCCGGCCTCGGATGGCGCCGCCGGCTGCTGTTGGGCTGCCGGGGCCGGTTTCATATAGTTGCGGATCGCCTCGCAAATGAACGGCTCCAGCGCTAGAGAATCGGACCAGAAATGACCTGTGAATTCGCCCAGGGCCTCCAGCACATCGGAGGGCACGCGGATCGGGAATGCGTGAGCATGCATGAGGGGCTCCCAAAAAATCGGTTTTTACTAAGCGCTGCTAACCGCCGCTAAAACTTACTACTGCGCGCTACCGATTACTAAAATTGCCAAGACGAACGCTAAACGATACTAATTTTCGGCCTGTATTTGTTAGAGGCGATTAGTACTGTTTAGTTCACGCGATAGTACAAACTCCGACGAAATATCGGAGACTATCGGTGAATAGCAAGGGTTCGCACGTTTTAGTAAAACCCGAAAAAAAGACATACCCGCCGCGTGCGGTCCTGTCGATGGGCAGCCCCAGATCCACCCCTCAGCGTCCCCCTGGCTGGCATGAACGGCTAGTTGGCGTAGATGTTCGGGAAGTAGCGCTCCATCAGCGTCGCCGGCCGGGCCGGCGGCGTGAAGCCGAATTGGGCGTACAGGCCGTGGGCGTCGCTGGTGGCCAGCATGAAGCGGCGCAGCCCCTGCAAATCCGGATGCGCCAGCACCGCCTCCATCAGGCGCTTGCCGTATCCCTGTCCCCGGACCTCCGGCAGCACGAACACGTCGACCAGGTTGGCGAAGGTGGCGCTGTCGGTGATCACGCGCGCGAAACCCACCTGCCGGCCGTCCAGATAAGCGCCGAAACACAGCGAATTGTCGATCGCCCGCTCCACCACGGCGGGGGGAATGCCGATGGCCCAAGTCGACTGCTCGCTGAGGAATTGGTAAATCAAGGGCAGGTCGAGTTCCGCCTTGTCGGTGCTGATGTGCAGAGTAGTCATGTTTTCAGTGATTAAAAAGACAACGTTGACGTATTTTCGAGCATCTACCGGTTTATAATCGATGCCGACAAAACGCGCAAACTACTTTCTTCATTATGACTGCACAACTCTCCAAAAAAGCCGAAGCCTGGTCGGCCCGCTTCAACGAACCCGTTTCGGACCTCGTAAAACGCTATACCGCCTCGGTATTCTTCGACAAACGCCTGGCCAAGGCCGACATCCAGGGCTCGCTGGCCCACGCCGAAATGCTGGCCGCGCAAGGCATCATCAGCGCCGCCGACCGCGCCGAGATCGAGCGCGGCATGGCGCAGATCTCGTCCGAGATCGAAGCCGGCCAGTTCGAATGGCTGCTGGACCTGGAAGACGTCCACCTGAATATCGAAAAACGCCTGACCGAACTGGTGGGCGACGCCGGCAAGCGCCTGCACACTGGCCGCTCCCGCAACGACCAGGTGGCCACCGACATCCGCCTGTACGTGCGCTCGGCCATCGACGACGTGGTCGAACTGCTCAACGCCCTGCGCGGCGCGCTGACCGACCTGGCCGAAAAGAACGCCGACACCATCATGCCCGGCTTCACCCACATGCAGGTGGCGCAGCCGATCACCTTCGGCCACCACATGCTGGCCTATGTCGAGATGTTCGGCCGCGACGCCGAGCGCATGGCCGACTGCCGCAAGCGCGTCAACCGCCTGCCGCTGGGCGCCGCCGCGCTGGCCGGCACCACCTTCCCGATCGACCGCCTGCGCGTGGCCAAGACGCTGGGCTTCGACGACGTCTGCCACAACTCGCTGGACGCCGTCTCGGACCGCGACTTCGCCATCGAGTTCACCGCCGCCGCCTCGCTGATCATGACGCACATCTCGCGCATGTCCGAAGAGCTGGTGATCTGGATGAGCCCACGCGTGGGCTTCATCGACATCGCCGACCGCTTCTGCACCGGCTCGTCGATCATGCCGCAAAAGAAAAACCCGGACGTGCCGGAACTGGCGCGCGGCAAGACCGGCCGCGTGTACGGCCACCTGATGGGCCTTTTGACCCTGATGAAAGGCCAGCCGCTGGCCTACAACAAGGACAACCAGGAAGACAAGGAACCGCTGTTCGACACGGTCGACACCGTGGTCGACACGCTGCGCATCTTCGCCGACATGGCCGGCGGCATCAGCGTCAAGCCGGAAGCGATGCGCGCCGCCGCGCTGCAGGGCTACGCCACCGCGACCGACCTGGCCGACTACCTGGTCAAGAAGGGCCTGCCGTTCCGCGACGCCCACGAAGCCGTGGCCCACGCCGTGCGCGCCTGCGACGACCTGAAGATCGACTTGGCCGAGATGTCGCTGGAGCAGCTGCGCGCCTTCTCGGCGCTGATCCAGGACGACGTATTCGCCGTGCTGACCTTGGAAGGCTCGGTCGCCGCGCGCGACCACGTCGGCGGCACCGCGCCGAACCAGGTGCGCAAGGCGATTGCCCGCGTGCGCGAACAGCTGGCAAAATAAGCCCCGCGTCATTCCCGCGCAGGCGGGAATGACGTGCACCCGGACATCCCGAACGCCCGCCAGAGGATAGAGGAGACGCAAATGTTTATGCCGGTCTCGCGAGCCATCGACAAGCTCAATGAAAAGATCGCCCACGCCGTCGGCTGGTGCCTGCTGGCCGCCGTCGTCATCTGCACCGTCAACGCCGTGGTGCGCTACACCCTCAACATGAGCTCCAACGCCTGGCTGGAGATCCAGTGGTACCTGTTCGCGTCGATGTTCATGCTGGCCTCGGCCTACACGCTCAAGCGCGACGAGCACGTGCGCATCGACGTCGTCGCCGGCCGCTTCTCCAAACGCACGCAGGTCTGGATCGACCTGTTCGGCTACCTGCTGTTCCTGATGCCGATCTCGCTGGTGATCCTGTACTACGGCACGCCGTTCGCGCTGCTGTCGCTGCGAAGCGCCGAGATGTCCAGCAACGCCGGTGGCCTGATCGTCTGGCCGGCCAAGATGCTGGTGCCGGTCGGCTTCCTGCTGATGGTGCTGCAGGGCGTCTCCGAGATCATCAAGCGCGTCGCCTTCCTGGCCGGGAAAATCGACGGCCACGAATTCGCCAAGCACGCCGCCACGCCGCAGGAAGAGATCGAAGCGATCAAAGCCGCCAATAAGATCAACTAAGGCACATACATGGAAGCATTCCTGGTAGCGAATCTGGCGCCCATCATGTTCGGCGCGCTGGTGATTTTCCTCCTCTCCGGTTTTCCCGTCGCGTTCTCGCTGGCCGCCAACGGCCTGTTCTTCGGCATCGTCGGCATCGAACTGGGCCTGCTGAAACCCGAGCTGCTGCAGGCGCTGCCGAACCGCATCTTCGGCATCATGGCCAACGACACGCTGCTGGCCATCCCCTTCTTCACCTTCATGGGCCTGATCCTCGAGCGCTCCGGCATGGCCGAGGACCTGCTCGACACCATAGGCCAGCTGTTCGGACCGATACGCGGCGGCGTCGCCTACGCGGTGATCTTCGTCGGCGCGCTGCTGGCGGCGACCACCGGCGTGGTGGCCGCCTCGGTGATCTCGATGGGCCTGATCTCGCTGCCGGTCATGCTGCGCTACGGCTACGACAAGAAGCTGGCGGCCGGCGTCATCGCCGCTTCCGGCACGCTGGCGCAGATCATCCCGCCGTCGCTGGTGCTGATCGTCATGGCCGACCAGCTGGGCCGCTCCGTCGGCGACATGTACAAGGCCGCCTTCGTGCCCGGCCTGCTGCTGACGGCGCTGTACGCCGGCTACGTGCTGGCGATATCGATCTTCAAGCCGAAGATGGTGCCGGCGCTGCCGCTGGAAGCGCGCAACCTGCGCCAGCCCAACGGCGACAGCGGCGCCCGTTCGCTGCTGGTGCTGGTGATCGGCGCGGTGGCCGCGTCGTTCGCCTTCGCCCACTACTGGGGCGCCGGCCACCCGGCGCTGGCCGCCGATGAACTGGGCATCTTCTCCGGCGCGGTCGGCATCGTCGGCGCCTTCGCGTTCGCGCTGGCCAACCGCCACCTGAAACTGGGCCTGCTGTCGCGCATGGCCGAGCGCGTGGTGTTCGTCATGATCCCGCCGCTGGCGCTGATCTTCCTGGTGCTCGGCACCATCTTCATCGGCCTGGCCACACCGACCGAGGGCGGCGGCATGGGCGCGATGGGCGCCATCCTGCTGGCGATGTTCAACGGCCGCCTGTCGCTGGACCTGACCAAACAGGCGATGCACTCGACCACCCGCCTGTCCTGCTTCGTGGTGTTCATCCTGATCGGCTCCACCGTGTTCTCGCTGGTGTTCCGCGGCGTGAACGGCGACCTGTGGGTCGAGCACCTGCTGTCCAGCCTTCCCGGCGGCAGCACCGGCTTCCTCATCGTCGTCAACATCCTGTTCTTCGTGCTGGCCTTCTTCCTCGACTTCTTCGAGCTGGCCTTCATCCTGGTGCCGCTGGTGGGCCCGGTGGCGGACAAGCTGGGCATCGACCTGATCTGGTTCGGCGTGCTGCTGGGCGTGAACATGCAGACCTCCTTCATGCACCCGCCGTTCGGCTTCGCGCTGTTCTACCTGCGCTCGGTCGCGCCGAAGGAAGTGAAGACCTCCGACATCTACTGGGGCGCGATCCCGTTCGTGCTGATCCAGATCGTCATGGTGGTGCTGATCATCAGCTTCCCCAACCTGGTGTCGGTGGAGAAGAAGGTCGACATGAACGAGCAGATCGAACTGAAGCTCGACACGCCGCCACCGCCGGCCGAAGAGAAGAAGGACGACGAGGCGCCGCAGCTGAACTTCTCGACCGACACGGAGAAGAAATGACGCGCCCGACGCTGACCTACCGCAAGCCGCAGCTGGGCCGCGACTACTGGGTCAAGGACGACATCCTGCCCAACGCGCGGGAAGTCGCGCAGCGCTGCTTCGCCCGCGAAGACTGGGAGCTCGGCGCGCCGCACCGCCCGGAACCCTGGCCCGGCATGCGCAGCAAGGGCGCGCTGCTGCCGGACGAACTGGCGCTGGTGGAAGCCTGGGTCAAGAAGGTGACGGGAGCGAAGAAGCTGTGGCAGGAGGCCACGCCGCAGGGCAGCACGCTCAATCACAACTACGTGCAGCTGGTGGGCGGGATCGAATCCGGCCCGCGGCCGCATACCGATTCGCTCAAGCTGTGCCGCTACGCGGCGGTGATCTACCTGTCGCCGGACCCGCTGCCGGCGGCCGGCACCTCGTTCTACCGGCTGCGCTATCCGGATGGCACGCTGGGCGGCAACTACTGCAGTCCCCCGCACGCCAACCTGCGCGAGGCGCTGGGCGTGACCAGCCTGCCGCCGCAGGCCTGGCACGAGGACCTGCGCGTCGACAACCAGTTCAACCGCATGCTGCTGTACCGCGCCAACATGGTCCACTCGGCCAGCGGCTACTTCGGCTGCGACCACGACGACAAGCGCATGACCGCCGTGTTCTTCTGGATGGCGTGACGCCCTCGATCAGAGCGTCACCATCTTCGACAGCACCGAAAACGCAGCGCCGGTCTGGTTCTGCTCCAGCAGGATGGTCAGCTCGGTGTAGGTGCAGATCATGTTGACCAGGTTGATCTTGTCCCACGCCAGCTGCTTGAGGATGGCGTGATAGATGCCCGGCGTGCGGCTGGTGTCGGGATTGAGGTGCAGCGTGACCGCGCTCAGGTTGTCCTGCCGCGCCAGCAGCCGCTCGCCGACGAACACCTCCTCCACCATGCAAGTGAGCACCCGGCTGCAGATCACCATCACCTCGTTGACGCCGCGCGTCACCGTGACGAAGGAGCCGCGCATCGGCTCGGCGCGCGCCAGCAGCTGGCGGTGGCATTCGTTGACGCTGTCCGTGTAGCGGAAGGTGTATTCGGTCAGCTCGGTGCGGGTGGTCAGCTCGCCGGTCTTCTGCGCCAACGCGATCGGTTCGTTGCTCGCCTCCGGCAGGCGCTCGGCGACGCGGCGCAGCGCCATCACCACCGCCGCCTGGCCGACCGGCTTCCACAAATCGCTCTCCAGCTGCGGCTGCAGCTGGCGCGCCAGTTCCGACAGGTTGATCAGGTTGCGCCGCAGCCCTTCCGTGAGAAAAGACGACTCCATGACGATGCGTTCTACTTTGGTGGCAATCGACAGCATGCAAGTTCCCCTTGTCCGCGCGCCGGCGGACAAAAACTAAGCTGATAGCAGGCGCTGTGCCGCGCGGCCGCCGTGATCGGGGCCGCGCAGCGACGCAATAGCCTCGCCGGCGCCCCGGATAGGGACGCGGCGGCGGAAGATATGCGGCAAGCGTTGGTCTTTAACTGGGAGCGATGCTAGATCGGCGGCGGGGCCGTCGTATGGGAGGCGCGCAGCGCGCGGGCGGAACTGAAATCGTGCTGTGGGTGTGCGGTCATTTTCTTCTTCCTGTGGTTCCCGATTGCGCTTGTTATCAAGGGTCGTGCCCTGCGCTTTTTATGTGCCGGTCCGGGACCATAATCCCAGCCGGCTGCAACTAGTTTAATTCGCAATATTAAATCTATGCAACTGGGATTTGCTGAATTTTTGGGCATAGTGTTGCGTAGCCACCGAAAATAGAGCGCGGCGTCTAGTTCGTTGTTCATTTAAGACAAAACCCTTCAATCGTGCGCCTTCCAGCGTGCCTACTCTGGTATGCGCCATGGTCGGACAAGGCCGCATGCCCTCCCGGAATTGTCTAAATTCAGACATTTTTTTCTCCCGCGACTAATTTTCCAAGTTTTTTGACTTCGCCATCTCGACAGGAATAGTGTCGCCTCTGCTCGCCGTTTTAGCCGCACAAAAATCGCTGACCAGCCACCCGCCGGGGCAGCGCCGAGGACGCCGAGTTGGCCACGATCCGGCCAGGCAGCATCAAGCGAAATACACCTAGACCCCATGGAGAAGAGATGAATTTACGTAAGACCCTACTTGCTGCATCCGTCGTCGCCGCTTTGCCGATGATGGTATCCAGCGCAGCCCAGGCGGCTGCACAACTGATGTCCGCCCCGGTCAGCCTGGCCTCTCCACAAGAGAGCAAGGGACTGGTCGCCAAGCTGACGGCGCTGGACGCCGAGCACGGCCTGTCGGCCGATCACAGCTTCCGCATCAGCAGCCAGCACCCTGGCGTCGTCGGCCAGAAAATCACCCGCGCGCAGCACACCTTCAAGGGTCTGCGCGTGTACGGTTCCGAATCGGTGGTGGTGACCAATGACGCCGGCGACATCGTCAGCGAATCGGTCTCCGACCGCCGCGCGGCGCTGGGCGCCGACACCAACGGCGTGACCGCCGGTAAAACCGCCGCCATCGCCGACACCACGCCGTCGCTGAGCGCCAGCGACGCCATCGCACTGGTGGTCAAGGCCGTCGCCCCGAGCGGCACGCACCGCTGGGCGCCAAGCGCCGAGCTGCTGATCTACCCGGTGATGAAGTCGGTGCGCATCGCCTCGGCCGTCAACAAGTCCGAAGCCGCGCTGAACGCGATGGACCTGGAAGACGTGGTCGACCACTACGAGCTGGCCTACTTCGTGCAGACCCGCATGGCCAACAAGGGCAAGCCGGTGTACTTCGACACCATCCTCAACGCCAAGACCGGCGCCGTGATCGCCCAATGGCAGGCGCTGCAAACCGTGGTCGGCACCGGCAACAGCCAGTACAACGGCGTGGTGCCTATCCAGACCTCGCTCTCGGGCAGCACCTACAAGATGCTCGATTCGACCCGCGGCACCGGCGGCACCTACGGCGGCATGGCCATCACCGACGCGGCCCACAGCTCGGCCGACAATCCAAATGCCGGCAGCATCTACACCAACACCACCAACACCTGGGGTGACGGCAAGCAGTACATCAATGGCGGCAGCGACACCAACGCCAATGGCCAGACCGCCGCGGTCAACGCGCTGTGGGGCTTGATGAACACCTACGACACGATGAAGAACGTGCTGGGCTGGCAATCGCTGGACGGTAACAACACCGCCACCTACATCGCCGCCCACGTCGACACCGCCTACGACAACGCCTTCTTCGACCCGGGCTGCAAGTGCATGTACATCGGCGACGGCTCCAGCTTCTACAGCCTCGGTTCGATCGACGTGATCGGCCACGAAATGTCGCACGGCGTCACCGACGCCACCTCCAACCTGACCTACTCCGGCGAATCGGGCGGCTTGAACGAGTCGAACTCGGACATCGGCGGCGAGATGGTCGAAGCCTATGCCCGCAACGGCGGCACCGGCGTGGTGATCCCGGCCAGCGGCAACGACTGGATGATGGGCAAGGAGATCAGCAAAACCGGCCAGCCGCTGCGCTGGATGTACAAACCGAGCAAGGACGGCAGCAGCCCGGACGCCTGGAGCAGCACGATCAAGAACCTGAACGTGCACTATTCCAGCGGCCCTAACAACCGCATGTTCTACTTCCTGTCGCAGGGTTCGAACGCCAGCAGCACCAGCGACTACTACTCGAAATACCTGATCAAGAGCCCTGCCGCGATGACCGGTATCGGCAACGACAAGGCATTCCGCATCTGGTTCAAGGCGAACACCACCAAGTTCACCGCCTCGACCAACTACGCCGACGCCCGCAACAAGGTGCTGCTGGCAGCACAGGAACTGTATGGCGTGGGCTCGAAGGAAGCCATCGCCGTGCAACGCGCCTACGCCGCGATCAACGTCGGCGCCGACATCGACGAAGCAGCCGGCGGGTCCGCCGTGTCGATCTCGACCCAGCCAGCCAGCGTGACCGTGGCTGCCGGCTCGACCGCATCGTTCAGCGTCGGCGCCACCGGCGGCACCGCGCCGTACACCTACAAGTGGTACCGCAACGGCGCGGTGATCAGCGGCGCCACCTCGGCCACCTACTCGCTGACGGCGCAATCGACCGACAACGGCGCGGTGTTCAACGCCGTCGTCAGCGATTCGTCGTCGCCGGTCAAGACCGCGACCTCCGGCAACGCCACGCTGACCGTCGGCAGCACCGGTGGCAGCACCGAGCGCGTGACCAACGGCGGCTTTGAATCGGGCGCCACCGGCTGGAGCGGCACCACCGGCGTGATCGGCACCTTCACCGGCGAAACGGCCTACGAAGGCACCAAGTACGCCTACCTGGGCGGCAACGGCCAGACCGCGTCCGAAACGCTGACCCAGGCCGTGACGATCCCGTCGACCGCCACCTCGGCATCGCTGACCTTCGCACTGCATATCGACACCGCTGAATCGGGCACCACCGCCTACGACAAGCTGGTTGTCACCGTGAAGAACAGCGCCGGCACCGTGCTGGGCACCCTGGCCACGTATTCGAACGCGAACGCGGCCAGCGGCTACCAGATCCGCACCTTCAACCTGATCGCGTACAAAGGTCAGACCGTCACGCTGTCGTTCGCCATGACGGAAGACTCGTCGCTGCAAACGTCGTTCGTGGTGGACAAGGTCAGCCTGATCACCCAGTAAGTGAGGTTGTAACACCTGGACAGCCCCGTCCACCCCATCGGGGCTGTTTTTAAAGAGGCGGCAGCGCATCGCCGCCTCGTTTTTTCTGGTTGAGTAAGGCAGTAGCATGCGATGCAGTTCCACCTACAAGTGCAGGGCGGGCCATCCGGCCGGCAAACCATAGCGATCGACGCCGCCAGCGAGGCGGAGGCGATACGGCAGGCGGCGCGCAGCGGCTGGCGCGTGCTGGCCATCATCGGTACCGGACAATCCGGTGCGGGGGAGCGCGCGCACGCCCGCATCAGCAAGCAGCCCTTCCCGCTGCTGCAGTTCAGCCAGGAGCTGCTGGCTTTACTGGAAGCGGGACTCAATCTGAGCGAGGCCACCGCCACGCTGCTCAACAAGGAAACCCGCGGCGGCGCGCGCGCCACCCTGGCCGCCATCCAGCGCTCGCTGCAACAGGGGAAAAGCTTCTCCGACACCCTGGCCGATTTCCCGGCCGTCTTCCCGGAACTCTACGTCGCCACCGTGCATGCCGCCGAACGCTCGGGCAACCTGCCGGAGGCGCTGGCGCGCTTCGTCGGCTACCAGTTGCAGTTCGACGCCATCCGCAAGAAGCTGGTCTCGGCCGCGATCTACCCGACCATGCTGCTGGTGGTCGGCACGCTGGTCACACTGTTCCTGATGGGTTACGTGGTGCCGAAGTTCAGCGTGGTCTACGAAAGCTCGGGCCGCGAAATTCCATGGGCCTCGCAGATGCTGCTGGGCTTCGGCAAGACGCTGGCGGCCCATCCGTGGCTGTGCGCCGCCACGCTGGCGGCCGTCGTCGGCGGCGTGGTGCTCGGCCTGGGCAACGCCGCCATGCGCCAGCGGCTGGTGCTGGCGATCCTGCGGCTGCCGGTGCTGTCGGCCAAGGCGGCCGAGTTCCGCCTGGCGCGCTTCTACCGCGCGCTGTCACTGCTGCTGCACGCCGGCATACCGCTGTCGAAGGCGCTGGCGATGACCAACGCCATGCTGCTGCCGTCGCAACAGGTGCAACTGGTGCAGACGCGCCGCGCGGTCGAACAGGGATTGCCGTTTTCCACCGCGCTGGAACAGAACGCGCTGGCCACGCCGGTGGCGCAGTCGCTGCTCAAGGTCGGCGAGAACACCGGCCGCCTGGGCGACATGCTGGAGCGCTCGGCCAAGTTCCACGATGAGGAATTCGCCCGCTGGGTCGATTGGGCCTCGCGCCTGCTCGAACCCGTGTTGATGACGCTGATCGGGGTGGTGATCGGCGGCGTCGTCGTTTTGATGTACATGCCGATTTTCGAATTGGCGGGGAGTCTGTCATGAATGCACGCGAACCGGCTGTGCTCAGCCCTGAGATGCTGCACGGCGCGCGTGCCGCGGCGCTGGCGCAGGGCCGGCCGCAAATGGCGGTGCTGCAGGAGGCCGCCGGCTTGACGCCCGAAGAGCTGACCCGCCAGCTGGCCAACCTGTTCTGCTATCCGGCCTGGCCGATGAGCAAGCTACAGGCCGCGCTGCCGGCCTTCGACCTGCTGTCGTACACCGACTGCGCCCAGCGCGACTGCGTGCTGCTGCGCGAAGGCGTCGGCGCGGTCCCCGTGCTGGTCATCGGCGATCCCTACGCCGACGATACGCTGCAATGGGCCGACTACGCCATCGGCGCCGCCTACACGGTGGCGCTGGCGCACCCCGACGACCTGACCGCCTATCTGGCGCAGCAGGAAAGCGTGCAGCAGGCCATGCAGGACATGATGGAGGACGGCAGCCACGGCGAGCTGGCGGACCTGGACCAGACCATCGAGGACATCTCGCTGATACGCATCAGCGAAGACAGCAGCCCGGTGGTCAAGCTGGTCAACTCGACGATCTACGACGCGCTGAAGTTCCAGGCCAGCGACATCCACCTGGAATGCGACGCCGCCAGCCTGGTCATCAAGTACCGCGTCGACGGCGTGCTGGTGCAGGCCGGCACGGTGCAGGGCCTGCAGATGGCCGAGCAGATCATCTCCCGCATCAAGGTGCTGGCGGAGCTGGACATCGCCGAGCGCCGCGTGCCGCAGGACGGCCGCTTCAAGGTGCGCGTGAAAGGCAGCGAGATCGACTTCCGCGTCTCGATCATGCCGAACATCTTCGGCGAGGATGCGGTGCTGCGCCTGCTCGACCGTCGCGCGCTGACCGAGGCGGCGGCCGCGTTGCGGCTGGAGAGCCTGGGCCTGAACGCCGACGCCATCGTGCAGATCCGGCGCCTGGCCGCCAAGCCGCACGGCATGCTGCTGGTGACGGGCCCGACCGGCTCCGGCAAGACCACCACGCTGTACGCCGCCATCACCGAAATCAACACGGGGCGCGACAAGATCGTCACCATCGAGGATCCGGTGGAATACCGGCTGCCGCGCGTGCTGCAGATTCCCGTCAACGAGAAAAAAGGCCTGACCTTCGCGCGCGGCCTGCGCTCCATCCTGCGCCACGATCCGGACAAGATCATGATCGGCGAGATCCGCGACGACGAAACCGCGCAGATCGCGGTGCAGGCTTCGCTGACGGGCCACCTGGTGTTCACCACGGTCCATGCCAACAACGTGTTCGACGTGGTCGGCCGCTTCCTGCACATGGGCGTCGATCCGTACAGCTTTGCGGCGGCGCTGAACGGCATCGTCGCCCAGCGCCTGCTGCGACTCAACTGCGAACACTGCGCGGTGGACGTCGCGCCCGATCCGCAAGACCTGCAGGACAGCGGCCTGAGCGCCGATTCCGTGCGCGACTGGCGCTTCAAGGCGGGAAGCGGCTGCGGCCATTGCCGCGGCACCGGCTACAAGGGCCGCAAGGCCGTGGCAGAGGTGCTGATCCTGAACGACGCCATGCGGGAAATGATCTGCACCCGCGCGCCGGTCAGCCGTATGAAGGAGGAAGCCGCCACCATGGGCTTCCGGCTGGCGCGCAGCGCCGGGCTGGATCTGGTACGGCAGGGCGAAACGACTTTACTGGAGCTCAATCGTGTCACTTACTGAACGCCTGTTTTCACGAGCGCCGCTGGCGCGGCTGATGCAGCAAGGCCGCCTGCGCATCCTGTTGACGCCGCAGCAGCTGCGGTGCGTGGTCGTGCAGGGCAAGCGCCTGGTCGAAGACAGCGTCCAGCAGATCGCCGTGGACCATGCCGGCGGCCACTGGCAGGCCAGCGTGGACGCGTTGCGCGCCTTGCTGCAGCAGCCGGCGATAGCGTCGGCCAGGCTGCCGCTGGAAATCAGCCTGTCGGGCCGCTGGAGCCAGATGGTGCTGGCGCCGTGGAGCGACGCGCTTCTGTCCGAGCCCGGCGCCAGCCGTTTCCTGCAGATGCAGCTGGCCGCGCTCTACGGCGACAACGCGCGCGGCTGGAGCATCGCCAGCGACGATGCACCCTATGGCCAGACGCGCGTGGTCTGCGGCGTCGACAGCACGCTGCTGCACGCATTGAAGGATGTCGCCACCGAATGCGGTCATCCATGCCGCGCCATCGAACCGTTGCTGGCCACCGCCCTGCGTCCGCTCGACGCGGCGGCCGGCGCGCTGGTGCTGATCGAACCTGGCCGCATCACCATGGCTGCACTGGATGGCAAGCGCATCACGGCGATCCAGTCGCAGCCGGCCGGCGAAGCCTGGCGCCTCGCGCTGCCGCAGGCCTGGCAGCGCTGGACCCTGCGCGCTCCGGAACTGGCGGGGATCGAGCAGGTCGCCGTAGTCGACCTGTCCATGGCGCAGGCGTCGCCGGAACCGTTGCCGGCGCGCTTCCGTTTGATCGACAGTCCGCTTGGCGGCGAGGCGGCAGCCACCGCAACCATCCTGCCGTTCCCCGCACAGCCGGAGGCTGCCGCATGACGCGCCTGAACTTCCTGCCCCGCGCGGTTCCGCTCTCCGGCTGGCGCCTTGTCCTGCTGAGCCTCGGCGTCGTAGCGCTGCTGCCGGCCGCCGTCAACTGGGCATCACATCTGCAGGCCGTGGGCCGTCTGGAGGCTCGTCTGGACTCCCAAGCCGCCGCGCAACCGGTACGGTTGACCCGTCCCGCACTGGCGCCGGCCCAGCAGCACGAACAGGACCTGCAGGTGAAGGCCGTAGCCGAAGCGGTGCGCCAGCTCAACCTGCCCGTCACGCGCCTGATCAAATCCATCGCCGCGCCGGCCGATGTCCGCGTCGCCTTGCTCGCGCTGGATCTGAACGGCCAGCAGCCGCAAGACGGCACCGATGCCGCCGTGCCATCGGGCGCGCTGAAGATCGTGGCCGAAGCGGAAACCGCGCAAGACATGATCAATTACCTGGCCTTCCTCAACCAGCAGCCGATGTTCCGCTCCGTGTATCTGGTCAAGCACGAAATGGCGGCGGGCGGCACCGGCGAACGGCCGTATCACTTTCAGCTGGAGGCCCAATGGCGGCAATAAGATCCGGTGCGCTGCCCAAGCTGAAGCTGGCCGTGCCCCCCAACCTCGCCCCACGGCTGGCATGGCAGGCACGCCGCCTGCTGCGCCAGTGCGGCCCCGGCGTCGTCGGCGGCGTCGCCTGTTTGCTGCTGACGGTCCTGGCGCAATGGCACGCGACGCAGCTGGACCAACGCCAGATCGCGTTGACCCGACAGTTGAACGCTGCGGCCCGCGCAGCTGCCGCGCCGCATGCTCCGGTCGCCACCGCCGCCGGCGGCGTGGCCGCCTTCTACGCTTACCTGCCGGCGCACGACGCCATTCCTGACCAGCTCAAGGAACTGGTGCGCATGGCGCAGCAAAGCGGCATCGCGCTGAACAAGGCCGAGTACAAGGCCGAACAGGATGGCAAGGCAGGCTTCCTGCGCTACCGCATCACGCTGCCGATCAAGGCGGATTACACCAGCACGCAAGGCTTCATCATCAATGCATTGCAGGCGCTGCCGACGCTGACGCTGGAATCGGTCGCCTTCAAGCGCGAACAGATCGAAACGGGCGACGTCGAGACACGCATCCAGTTCGTGCTGCTGGTGCGCCGCCAGGAGGACCGGCGATGAGGAAGATAGTCATCGGCGCCGCCGCCGTCGCCACGCTGCTGGCCGCGTGGTTCACGCCGGATCAGGATGGCGGCGTCGTCGGCCCGGCGGCGGCCACGACGCGCGAGGCCGCACCGTCCGTCCCCGTCACTGATGTCACCCCGGCCGGCGCGCCCGAAGAACTGCAAATCCACCCGCGCGTCGCGGACGACGACATGGGCAACGTCTTCGCCAAGCAAAGCTGGGCGCCGGAAGCGCCGAAGAAGATGATGCAGGAACAGGCGCCACAGCCGCAGGCCGCAGCGACATCCGCATCCGGACCGCCGGCGCTGCCGTTCCAGTTCGTCGGCCGCTTTATCGACGAAGGCAAGACCGCGTGGTTCCTGCAGATCGACGGCCAGAATATCGTCGCCCGTCCCGGCGAGAAGGTCAATGACGACTACATGCTCGACAGCGTCAACGGTGGAACGATGACCTTCATCTACCTGCCGCTCCACCAAAAACAAACCTTAGCCGTAGGGGACACCAATTGAAATCCATCGCCAACCGCCTGCACACGCTGGCCGCCTGCCTGTTGCTGAGCGCCTGCGCTGGCAGCCAGACCTTCAAGGAAGGCAATGCCCTGCTGGACGCCGGCCAGATCGACCAGGGCCTGGCCAAACTGGAACAGGCCGCCCACGAAGATCCGCACAACGCCGAATACCGCATCGTCCTGCTGAACCGCAAGCTCAAGCTGGTCAACGCGATGAACAGCCGCGCCGATACGCTGCGCCTGAAAGGCCAGTCCGCCGACGCAACGGCACTGTATGAACAGGCGCTGGCCATCGATCCGGCCAATCTGATCGCGCGCCAGGGCTTGGCGGCGCTGGCCCAGGACCAGCGCCTGCAGCAGACGATGGCCGACGCGGAAGCGCTGCTGCAGCGCGGCGGCGACGCCAACCTGACGCAGGCGCAGGAGATGCTGCGTCCCCTGCTGGTCGAACGGCCTAACCAGCGCGACCTCCAGCGCCTGAAGACGCGTCTCAACGATGCGCAAGCGCGGCTGCGGCCGGCCAGCGGCCGCCTTGCGGTCGCCTACCGCAAACCCGTGACGCTGGAATTTCGCGACGTGCCGCTACGCTCGGTGTTCGATTTCCTCAGCAAGATATCGGGCCTGAACTTCGTCTTCGACCGCGACGTCGATCCCAACCTGCGCGCCACGATCTCGGTGCACGACACCAGCATCGAGGAAGCCATCGGCATGCTGTTGAGCGCGAACCAGCTGGAGCAAAGCATCACCAGCGACCGCTCGGTCACCATCTACCCGAACAATCCGCAAAAGCAGAAGGACTACCAGCAGCTGCTGGTGCGCAGCTTCTTCCTGGCCAATTCCGATGTCAAGACCGTGGCGTTCTCGCTGAAGACATTGCTGAAGGCGAAGGACATCGTCACCGATGAACGCATCGGCACCATCATCATGCGCGACACGCCGGAGATGATACGCATGGCCGAGCGCATCATCTCGGTACAGGACGTCGCCGATCCGGAAGTGATGCTGGAAGTGGAAGTGCTGGAAGTGAAGCGGACGCGCGGCCAGGAGCTGGGCATCCGCTGGCCCGATTCGGCCGGCCTGACTTTGCTGGGCAGCGGCCAGTATGGCGCGCTCAACGTCGGCGACCTTCGCCGCATCAACGGCAGCAATATCGGCCTGGCGCTGGGTTCCGTCACGCTCAACGCCAACAAGACGGACACGGACAGCAATATCCTCGCCAATCCGCGCATCCGCGTGCGCAACAAGGACAAGGCCAAGGTGCTGATCGGCGACCGCGTACCCGTGATCACGGTCACCACCAACAACGGCGTCAGCGCCGACAGCGTGAACTATGTGGACGTCGGCCTGAAGCTCGACGTCGAACCCAACATCTACCTGGACGATGAAGTAGCGATCAAGATCAACCTGGAAGTCAGCAGCGTGGTCAAGGAGATCGTCAGCAAATCCGGCACGCAGGCTTACCAGATCGGCACCCGCAGCGCCGCCACCGTGCTGCGCCTGAAGGACGGCGAGACGCAGGTGCTGGCCGGCTTGATCAGCGACGAAGACCGCACCACCGCCAACAAGGTGCCGGGCGTGGGCGACCTGCCGATGCTGAGCCGTTTGTTCGGCTCCCAGAAGGACGACTCGACCCGCAGCGAGATCGTGTTGTCGATCACGCCGCGCATACTGCGCTCGATACGCCGGCCGGAGTTGACGGCGGCGGAGTTCAACTCTGGCACCGAGTCCGACATCGGCGGCCGCAGCCAGGTCACCACGCTGGCTTCGGTGGGCGATGCAGCGGAAGCGCCGGAAGCCACGCAACCGCAGCGCGACGCATCCCCGGTTTCCGGCGGATCTTCCATGACCGGCAGTTCCGGCATGACTGGAGGCGACGCACCGCCGGCGCCAACTCCGGCCAAGCCCGAACCGGCTGGCCCGGTTTCCAACTCGTCGAAAAAGGTTCAGTAGGCATGTGGCGCAAGGCCGAACGCGGCTTCACCTTCATCGAGTTGATGATCACGCTGTCCATCCTTGCCACGCTGGCGATGGTGGCGGCGCCGATGGCGCAGGTAGCGCTGCAGCGCGAGAAGGAGCACCAGCTGCGCACCGCGCTGATCGAAGTCCGCGAGGCGATCGATGCCTACAAGCGCGCAGCCGACAACGGCCGCATCAAGCTGTCGATAGGCGATTCCGGCTATCCGAAAAGACTCGAAGACCTGGTCACTGGCGTGCCGGACCAGCGCAGCCCGCGCAAACAGAACATGTACTTCCTGCGCCGCATCCCGCGCGACCCGTTCGCGCCGTCCGAGGCGAGCGGCGGCGGCTGGGCCGTCCGCGCCTACGCCTCGCCGCCGGACAATCCCAGCGAAGGTGAAGACGTTTTCGACATCAGTTCGCGCTCCGGAAAAATGGGCCTGAACGGCATCCCCCTCAAACAATGGTGACGCCATGAACCGCAACAAGGCATTCACGCTGGTCGAATTGCTGGTGGTGTTGGCGATTATCTCGCTGCTGCTGACGATCGCCCTGCCCCGGTATTTCAGCTCCGTCGACAAATCGAAGGAAGTCGCGCTGAAGGAAAATCTGCAAGTGCTCCGCAGCGGCATCGATAAATACTATGCGGACAAGGGCGAATATCCGGCCGCGCTGTCCGACCTGGTAAGCCAGCACTACTTCCGCAAGGTGCCCATGGATCCGGTGACGGAATCCGCCATCACCTGGCAGCTGCTGCCCTCCGCCGACGCCGACAAACCCGGCGTGGCCGACATCCGCAGCGGCGCCAAAGGAAAAACCCGCGATGGCATCCCGTTCGGCCAACTCTAAGCCGCCGCGCCAGCGCGGCTTCGCCTATCTGTGGACGCTGATGCTGGTGGCGTTCATGGGCGTCGGCCTGACCATCGCGGCGGACCTGTACGCAACCGCGATGCGGCGCGACAAAGAGCGCGAGCTGCTGTTCATCGGCCATGAATTCCGCCACGCGCTGGAGAGCTACGTCAAGGCCAATGGCCTGAGCCAGTATCCGCTGACGCTCGACGACCTGCTGAAGGACCCGCGCTTCGCCAACCCCAGGCGCCACCTGCGCCGGCTCTACGCCGATCCGGTCACGGGCAAGCCGGAATGGAGTCTGATACTACAGCAGGGCCGCATCGTCGGCATCCACTCGACATCGCCCCTGCGTCCGATCAAACAGGACAACTTCGACGACGACGATGCGGGCCTGGCGAAAAAGTCGCGCTATGCCGATTGGATCTTCACCTATCCCTTCGATCTGTTCACCATACCGCAGGGTGGCGACGTCAAACGCTGACTTTATTGATATAGGACAGTACCTGTCCACCCTCTCCGTTCTAGCGTGACTCATCCGCATTGGCGGAATCGGCGACATCATTCGATACCGCTGGAATGTCGACATGGGAGGATGAGATGATCCTACGTATGCACTTGCTAACGGCCAGCATCGCCGCAGCTGTCTCGATGCTGTCCACCACCGCGTCGCGTGCGGCCGAACAACTGATGGCAGCACCGGTCAACATCGCCTCGCCGCCGGAGGCCGCCGGGCTGGTGGCCCGGCTGGCCGCGCTGGACGCCGCGCGCGGGCCCGCCACCGACTACAGCTTCCACATCAGCAGCCAGCACCCCGGCGTGACCGGCCAGAAGATCACGCGCGCCCAGCATACGTACAAGGGCTTGCGCGTGTTCGGCTCAGAATCGGTGGTGGTCACCGATGCATCGGGCGGCATCATCAGTGTCTCCACATCCGACCGGCGGCCCGCTCTGAGCCCCAACGCTGCGGCGGCGACGCCGTTGACCGACACGACGCCGGTGCTGAGCACCGATGACGCCATCGCGGTGGCTGCCAAGTCGACCGCGCCGCGCGGTGCGCATCGCTGGCCGCCAAGCGCCGAACTGCTGGTCTACCCGTTGATGAACTCCGTGCGCAAGGCCACCGCCGCCGGCAAGCCGGAATCGGAACTGAACGCCACGGACGTCGAGGACGTAGTCGACCACTACGAGCTGGCCTACTACGTGAAGACGCGCATGGCGCAGGATGGCAAGCCGGTTTACTACGATACCGTCGTCAACGCGAAAACCGGCGCGATCATCGCGCAGTGGGTGGCGCTGAAGACGGTGGTCGGCACCGGCAACAGCCAGTACAACGGTGTGGTGCCGATCAATACCACGCAATCCGGCTCCACCTTCCAGATGCTGGATGCGTCGCGCGGCACCGGCGGAAAATTCGGCGGCATGGCGATCACCAACGCCAACCACAGCTCGGCCAGTAATCCGAATCCCGGCGCCATCTACACCAACAGCACCAATACCTGGGGCGACGGCAAGCAGTACATCAACGGCGGCAGCACCACCAACGCCAACGGCCAGACCGCCGCCGTCAATGCGCTGTGGGGCTTGATGAATACCTATGACGCCAACAAGAACGTGCTGGGATGGCAGTCGCTGGATGGGAACAACACCTCGACCTACATCGCCGCGCACGTGGACACGGCCTACGACAACGCCTTCTACGATGACAGCTGCAAGTGCATGTACATCGGCGACGGCAACACCTTCTACAGCCTGGGCTCGATCGACGTCATCGGTCACGAAATGTCGCACGGCGTCGCCGCATCCACGGCGGACCTGGTGTACTCCGGCGAGTCGGGCGGCTTGAACGAATCGAACTCCGACATCGGCGGCGAGATGGTCGAAGCCTACGCGCGCGCGGGCGGCACCGGAACATCGATCCCGCTCACGGGCAACGACTGGATGATGGGCAAGGAGATCAGTAAATCCGGCCAGCCACTGCGCTGGATGTACAAACCCAGCAAGGACCGCAGCAGCCCCGATGCGTGGAGCACCTCGCTGAAGAACCTGGACGTACACTATTCCAGCGGGCCGAATAACCGCATGTTCTACTTCCTGTCGCAGGGTTCGAACGCCGACTCCACGACCGAGTACTACAGCAAATACCTGGTGAAGAGTCCCGCCGCGATGACCGGCATCGGCAACGACAAGGCTTACCGTATCTGGTTCAAGGCGCTGACCACCAAGTTCACCTCGTCGACCAATTACGCCGATGCCCGCAGCAAGGTGCTTGCGTCGGCGCAGGAACTGTATGGCGTGGGCTCGAAGGAAGCCATCGCCGTGCAGCGCGCCTACGCGGCGATCAACGTCGGCGCCGACATCGACGAAGCCGGCGCAGGTGGCGGAGGTGGCGGGGGCGGTGATGGCACGGAGCTGGTTATCAATGGCGGTTTCGAATCCGGCACCACCGGATGGAGCGGCACCACCGGCGTGATCGGCTCCCACACCGGCCAGACCGCCTACGAAGGCACCCGCTTCGCGTGGTTGGGAGGGAACGGCCGCACGTCGACCGAAACGCTGACCCAGAGCATATCGATACCAGCCGCAGCCACCAGTGCGGCGCTGACCTATGCGCTGCATATCGACACCTCGGAAACCCGCGCCGTGGTCTACGACCGCTTGGTGGTCACGGTGAAAAGCAGCAGCGGCACCGTGCTGTCCACGTTGGCCACCTACACCAACCTGGATGCGGCGGCGGGCTACCAGATCCGCAGTTTCGACCTGCTGCCCTACAAAGGCCAGACCGTCACGCTATCCTTCGTAATGCGCGAGGACCGGTCGAAGCAGACCTCGTTCGTGCTCGACAAGGTCAGCCTGATCGCCAAGTAAGGCAGGGAGGCGCGCTTACTTCAACGTCACGAATACCGGGTTCGAATAGAACCACAGGCTGCGGTAGTTGCGATCGTTGATATCGTTGAAGCGCGCCGTGTTGTCAGTGGTACCGGTGCGCTGGTCCGCCAGCGGCTCGCCATCCTGGGTCAGGCCGGCGACATCGGTGCCGAGGTTGGTGCCGCGCAGGCGGTAGTACTGGTTCTTGCCGGCGGTGGTTTCATAGCTGATGCTGAAGTAGCCGTCCGCATCGACCTTCCAGTCCGCGCTGGTGAAACGCTTCACCACGCGGGTGCTGGCATTGGTGGCCACACTGTAGGCGGCGCTGCCCGGTGTGGCCTTGGCGCCCACGTCGCCCACGATCAGGTCGACGTGGTCGACCACTGGCTTGACGTTGGCGGCCGTACCGCTGTCGACCGGCTTCTCGTAGTTGTTTTTTGCGGGCGACTTGAAGCGGATGGTGATCGTCACCTTGTCGCCGCTGGCGACCTTCAGTTCCCCGCCCATCTCCTTGCGATCGTCCTTGCTGGCCAGGTTGAAGTCCAGCGCGTTGATCAAGTCCCCGTAGACCGAGAACATTTTGCCCGAGCGCAGACCTTGCAGCAGGTCCTTCGCGGCTGGTGCGCCCTGGGCGCTGTTGAAAACGTAGTTCTTCGCGTACTCACCGGGGAAGTAGCCGCTGCTGTTGCCGCCGACGATCTTGAAGTGGGTGTCCGAGTCGGTCAGGTTCCAGATGCGGCGGCCCTCGCCGAGCAGCGCATCCCACACGCCGCCCACTTTGGCGACGACGTAGTCGACGCCGCCGTAGGCACGCAACGGCGCGTTTTCCGGGGTATAGGCCGCCGTGTAGCCCCCGCGGTCCGGCTCCATCTGGTTGCCGATCATGCCTTCGATGGCGAATACGATGTTCGGCGCGATGTCGTTGAAGCGGCGGAAGTCGTCGACGGTGTAGCTGCCCTTGTTGCGCGACGGATGGTTGACCACGGCGTAGCTGGTATCCGGATAGTTGTCCTTCAGCCAGCTGATCGCTTTCAGCGCATCGTCGGCGGAGGCGTTGTAGCGGGTGGCGCCGTACTTGGCCTTCCAGGCGGCGACATCGGCCGCATCGAACAGCGCCGCGTCGCGGTTGGTGAACAGATATTCGAATTCCTTCATGCCCTTGGTACTGACGGCCAGCTTGTCGGTGCCCTCGAACAGGCCGATCCCGATATGGTCGTGGGTCGGCATGTCCCATTCGAAGCCGGAGAAAATCAGCTTGTCGGCAAAGGTGCCGGCAGCTTGCAGCGCCTTCACGTGTGGAATCTCGTAGCGTTCGACGCCGGTCGACAGTGGAATCGCCGCAGGCAGCGTGGCGCCCTTCTCGTCTCGCGAGGACAGTCGCAGGTGATTGCTGACAGCCATCCAATCCAGGCCATAGTTGGTGAAGGCCTTGCCCAGCACCTTGTCCAGTGTCTGGCTGACGTCGGTGTCGGGCGACTGGGTGGTATGGGTATGCAGATCGCCGGCGATCCAGCGTCCGCTCGGCAGCGGAGGCGCGGAGACGGTTGGGGATTGGTCGCCACCGCAGGCGACAGCGGTCAGCAGGATGGCGATGGCGGTCGGGATCAGCAATTGGCGTGGGCGAAAATGGGAGGAAAACGGCATGATATATGAGTCCTGAAGTGGATGCGGAATTCGGCACATTAGCATCGGAGTATTACCTGCCAATGACTGGCCCACGCGTGCAAAACTGCTATGATCGCCGGCTGGCGCAGACAAAGATCCGCGCAGTCACGCAAATCAATTCAGGGATATAAAAATGACTATTGGCGGAAAAACCATGGAAGAGGCATTGGCCTCATTGTCCGATATGACGGCGGGAGCGGTCTCGATCGGCAAGGACGAGCACTTGCAGCGTATCGCGCGGGCACAAGCCTACATGCGCGAGCAGGGCATCTCCGCGATCTACGTCAACGCCGGCTCCAACATGACCTACTTCACCGGCACCAAGTGGCACGCCAGCGAGCGCATGGTCGGCGCCGTCGTGCCGGCCAGCGGTGCGGTCGAATACATCGCCCCGGCGTTTGAAGAGAGCACGTTGAAGGACTTCATGCTGGTCGAAGGGAACGTCAATACCTGGCATGAGCATGAAAGCCCGTACCAGCTGTTCGTCGACACGCTCAAGCGCATGGGCATCGCGCCGGCTGAGGCGGGCGGCACGGCACCGCGCGTCGGCATCTGCGAGAGCGCGGCCTTCTTCATCTACGACGGCATCCGCCCGCTGGCCGTCGGCTACGCGCTGGAGAACGCGCGCCAGGTGACGGCGCACTGCCGCACCCGCAAGTCGGCCAGCGAAATCGCGCTGATGCAGCGCGCCAAGGACATGACGCTGGCCGTGCACGTCGCCACTGCCAGCATGCTGCGCGAGGGGATCACGACGGTCGAGGTGGAAGAGTTCATCAACCGCGCGCACCGCAAGGTCGGCGCCTCGGGTTCCTACTTCGTGATCGTGCTGTTCGGCGAGGCGACCGCGTATCCGCACGGCGTCAGCTACGTGCAGACGTTGCAGCGAGGCGACACTGTGCTGATCGATACAGGCTGCAAACTGCACAACTACATTTCCGACATCACGCGCACGTATGTGTACGGCGAAATCAGCGCGCGTCAGCGTTCGGTGTGGAACAGCGAGAAGGCGGCGCAACTGGCGGCGTTCAATGCGGCGCAGCTGGGCGTGCCGTGCGAGGAAGTGGATATGGCGGCGCGGCGTTCGCTGGAAGCGGATGGCTACGGCCCGGGCTACAAGCTGCCAGGCCTGCCGCACCGCACCGGCCATGGCATCGGCCTCGATATCCACGAATGGCCGTACCTGGTCGGCGGCGACAAGACGCCACTCGATGTCGGCATGTGCTTCTCGAACGAGCCGATGATCTGCATCCCCGGCGAATTCGGCGTGCGTCACGAAGACCATTTCTACATGACGGAAAATGGTCCGAAGTGGTTCACCGAACCGGCGCACAGCATCGACGATCCGTTCGGCCTGCGCAAATAAGCCTTATGCCCTATGCGCCGGAGAAAGCAGTCCTCCGGCGCCGGTTCTGTCTCAGGTCCGCTTCATCACCAGCGTCAGGATGTCGTAGCTGGCCACCAGCTCGTCGTTCTGGTTGGTCACCTGCACGTCCCATGCGACCACGCCCTGGCCGACGCCCTTGTCGTCGGTGCGGTTGCGATCCACCTTGCGCTTGCAGGTCAGGCGCGCGCGGATGGTGTCGCCGATGGCGACCGGCGTGATGAAGCGCAGGTTGTCCAGGCCGTAGTTGGCCAGCACCGGACCGGGCGCCGGCGAGACGAACAGGCCGGCGGCGGCCGACAGCACGAAGTAGCCGTGCGCGATGCGCTTGCCGAACTGCGTGTCCTTGGCGGCGATCTCGTCGAAGTGCATGTAGAAGTAGTCGCCCGAAACGCCGCCGAAGTTGACGATGTCCGCTTCGCTCACGGTGCGGCGGTGCGTCAGCAGCGAGTCGCCCATCTTCAGGTCTTCGAAATATTTACGGAACGGATGGACTTCGCTTTCCTGCACCTTGGCGCCACGGACGTATTCACCGGTGACGGCGGCCAGCATCGTCGGCGAGCCCTGGATTGCGGCGCGCTGCAGGAAGTGGCGCACCGCGCGGATGCCGCCCAGTTCTTCGCCGCCGCCTGCGCGGCCAGGGCCGCCATGCTTCAACTGCGGCAGCGGCGAACCATGACCGGTGGAGTCCACCGACGCTTCACGTTCGAGTATCAGCACGCGCCCGTGCGAGGCGGCCGCTATCGGCACCGCGTAGGCGGCGATGGCCGGCTCCTTGGTCACCAGCGTCGAGACCAGCGAGCCCTTGCCGCGCGCGGCCAGGGCCATCGCTTCGTCGATGCCGTTGTAGCTGATGATGGTGCTGACCGGACCGAAGGCTTCGATGTCGTGCACGGCATCGTTGCTCATGCCGTCGCGGCACAGCAGCAGCGTCGGCGAGAAGAACGAACCGCCGGCCACGCCTTCGCCGACCGGCTTGAAGCCGTCGCGTTCACTGAACAGCACCTCGTTGCCGCGCGCGAGCAGCTCGACGCGCTCGGCGACGTCGCGTTGCTGGTCCTTGGACGCCAACGCCCCCATGCGCACGCCCTCGACCGACGGATCGCCGACGCTGACCTTCGCCAACCGTTCACGCAGGCGGGTGCCGACGGCGTCCACCATATTTTCCGGCACGATGATGCGACGGATCGCGGTACATTTCTGGCCGGCCTTGCCGGTCATCTCGCGCGCCACCTCTTTGACGAACAGGTCGAACTCGACGTCGTCCGGCGAGACGTCCGGCGCCAGGATGGCGCAGTTGAGCGAATCGGCTTCGGCGGTGAACGGCACCGAGTTAGCGATCAGGTTGCGGTTGGTGCGCAGCCTGGCGGCGGTGTCGGCCGAACCGGTGAAGGTGACGACGTCGGCGCCGCCCAGGCGATCGAGCAGGTCGCCGGTGCTGCCGATGACCAGCTGCAGCGCGCCTTCCGGCAGCAGGCCGGATTCGTGCATCATGCGCACCAAGGCTTCGGTCAGGTAGCTGGTGGCGGTGGCCGGCTTGCCGATGCACGGCATCGCGGCCAGGAAGCTTGGCGCGAACTTCTCCAGCAAGCCCCAGATCGGGAAGTTGAAGGCGTTGATATGCACCGCCAGGCCGCCGCGCGGCACCAGGATGTGGGTGCCCGAGAAGCCGCCGTTTTTACCCAGCGCCATGGCCGGACCTTCATGCAGCACGTTCGACGACGGCAACTCGCGGCTGCCCATGCTGGCGTAGGCGAACAGCGTGCCGGTGCCGCCTTCGATGTCGACCCAGCTGTCGGCGCGGGTGGCGCCGGTCAGGTGCGAGATCGCGTACAGTTCTTCCTTGCGGCTGACCAGGTACAGCGCCAGCAGCTTCAGGCGCGCGGCGCGCTGCTGGAAATCGAGTTTCATCAGTTCCGGCACGCCCACTTTGCGGGCATAGGTGACGGCTTCGTCGAAGTCGATCTTCTCGGCGTGGGTGTGATAGATCAGCGAGTTGTTCAGGGCGCTATGCAGCGGCGCCGACGCTTCGGCGCCGATCCAGCGGCCTCCGATCCAGCTTTGCAGGGTTGATGCCATGTTGATCTCCGTTTCTTATTTCATTCGTTATGCTTGCGCGTTTTTATGCAGGTGCAGCGGCAGCGAGCTTTCCCATTCGATGCGCTTGCGGTCCGCTTCCACTTCGGTCAGCGCTTCGACTTCGCGCATCGTATTCATCGAGCGCACGGCCAGCTCCTGATACTGGCCTGTGCCTTCCGTCTTCCATTTGATTTCGTCGTCGCTCAGTGCGCGCGCCACCTTGGCCGGCGTGCCGACCACGAGGCTGCGCGGCGGCACTTCCATGCCGGCGCGGACGAAGCTCATCGCGGCGACGATGCTGTCGGCACCGATGACGGCGTTGTCCATGATGACGCTGTTCATACCGACCAGCGCATTGCGGCCGATGCGGCAGCCATGCAGCACGGCGCCATGGCCGATATGGCCATCGCGCTCGACCACCGTATCGCATCCGGGGAAACCGTGCATGACGCAAGTGTCCTGCAGGTTGGCGCCCTCCTCCAGGACCAGCCGGCCGAAGTCGCCGCGCAGCGCCGCCAGCGGACCGACGTAGCAGCGCGGGCCGACGATGACGTCGCCGATCAGCACCGCGCTGGGATGCACGTAGGCGGTCGGGTGGACCACCGGCGTGACACCGTTGATTTCGTAGACTTTGACCATGACGGTTCCCCGGCGCTTACACGCGTTCGATGACGAGGGCGATACCCTGGCCGACGCCGATGCACATGGTGCACAGCGCGTAGCGGCCACCGGTGCGTTCCAGTTGGTTCAACGCTGTCAGCACCAGCCGCGCACCGGACGCGCCCAGCGGGTGGCCGATGGCGATGGCGCCGCCGTTCGGGTTGACGTGCGGGGCGTCGTCAGCCAGGCCAAGGTCGCGCGTAACGGCCAGGCCTTGCGCGGCGAAGGCTTCGTTCAGTTCGATGACGTCCATCTGGGCGATGCTCAGGCCGACCTGCGCCAGCACCTTCTTCGATGCCGGCGAAGGGCCGAAGCCCATGATGCGCGGCGCCAGGCCTGCGGTGGCCATGCCCAGCACCCGGGCGCGCTTCTTCAAGCCGTATTGTTCGGCGGCGGCGGCCGACGCCAGCAGGATGGCGCAGGCGCCGTCGTTGACGCCGGATGCGTTGCCGGCGGTGACGCTACCGTCGGGCCTGACCACGCCTTTGAGCTTGGCCAGCATCTCGACCGTAGTGTCGGGACGCGGATGCTCATCGGTGTCGACAATCTTCGGATCGCCTTTTTTTTGTTGCAGCGTGACCGGCACGATTTCGCTCTTGAATACGCCCGCCGCGTGGGCGGCAGCCCAGCGTTGCTGGCTGCGCACGGCAAATTCGTCCTGGTCGATACGGCTGATGCCGAATTCCTGGGCCACGTTTTCGGCCGTCTCCGGCATCGAGTCGATGCCGTGCTGCGCCTTCATCAGCGGATTGACGAAACGCCAGCCGATGGTAGTGTCTTCGATCTTGGCTGCGCGCGAGAAGGCGCTGTCGGCCTTTCCCATGACAAAAGGCGCGCGCGTCATGCTTTCGACGCCGCCGGCGATCACCAGCTGTGCTTCGCCGGACTTGATGGCGCGCGCGGCGATACCGACCGCGTCGAGGCTGGAGCCGCACAGGCGGTTGATGGTGTTGGCGGGAACGTCGACCGGCAGCCCGGCCAGCAGCGCGGCCATGCGGCCGACGTTGCGATTGTCCTCTCCGGCGCCGTTGGCGCAGCCGTAGTAGACGTCGTCCACTTTCGACCAGTCGACGCCGGGATTGCGGGCAATCAGCGCGGCGATGGGCAGCGCGGCCAGGTCGTCGGCACGTACGCCGGCCAAGGCGCCGCCGTAGCGGCCAAATGGGGTGCGGATGGCGTCACAGATAAAAGCGTCGTTCACGGAATCTCCTTAATTTCTCGGGCGCTGGTCCACCACGCGGCGGGCCTTGCCGGTCAGCGTGCGTTCGATGCCGTTGGCGGCTAGCAGGCGCACTTTGGTGGTGACGCCAACGTAGGTTTTGATGTGATGCTCAAGCTCGCGCGCCAGCGCTTCGGTCTCGGCAACCGGCGTTTCCGGACGCAGCTCGGCCAGCACATCGAGTTTGTCGAGATGACCGTCACGGCTGACGACCAGCTGGTATTGCGGCGCCAGCTTGGGCATCTTGCAGATCAGTTCTTCGATCTGCGTAGGGAACACGTTGACGCCGCGGATGATCAGCATGTCGTCCGAGCGGCCAGTGATCTTGCCGATGCGCCGCATCGAGCGCGAGGTGGCCGGCAGCAGCCGCGTGAGGTCGCGCGTGCGGTAGCGGATGATGGGCAGCGCTTCCTTGCTCAGCGAAGTGAATACCAGTTCGCCCTCTTCGCCGTCCGGCAGCACTTCACCGGTTTCGGGATCGATGATCTCCGGGTAGAAATGGTCCTCCCAGATGACCGGACCATCCTTGCTCTCGATGCATTCGCTGGCGACGCCGGGGCCCATCACTTCGGACAGGCCGTAGATGTCGACCGCGTCGATGCCGGCGCGTTGTTCGATTTCCTTGCGCATGGCGTCGGTCCACGGTTCTGCGCCGAAGATGCCGACCTTGAGCGAACTGGCGGCCGGGTCCAGCCCCTGGCGCTGGAATTCCTCGATGATGTTCAGCATGTACGATGGCGTGACCATGATGATGGACGGCTTGAAGTCCTGGATCAGCTGCACCTGTTTTTCGGTCTGGCCGCCGGACATCGGAATCACCGTGCAGCCGAGCCGCTCGGCGCCGTAGTGCGCACCCAGGCCGCCTGTGAACAGGCCGTAGCCATAGGAGATATGGACCATGTCGCCACGTCGTCCGCCGGCGGCGCGGATCGAGCGCGCAACCACGTTGGCCCAGGTGTCGATGTCGTTTTGCGTGTAGCCGACCACGGTCGGCTTGCCGGTCGTACCGCTCGATGCGTGCACGCGCACCACGCGGTCCTGCGGCACGGCGAACATGCCGAACGGGTAGTTGTCGCGCAGTTCCTTCTTGCCGGTGAAGGGAAACCTGGCCAGGTCGGCCAGCGTGCGCAGGTCGTCGGGATGGACGCCGGCGGCGTCGAACGCGGCGCGGTAGTGGGCCACGTTTTCGTAGGCGTGCTTGAGCGACCACTGCATGCGCTGCAGTTGCAGGGCTTGCAGTTCGTCCTTGCTGGCGCGTTCGATCGGCTCCAGATCGGACGGTTCAGGAATGCGTTGGACCATCGTTGTCTCCTCTTTATGCTGGGTGCTGCGGTATGACTTCTCCGCTGACCCGGTGCGACTTACCGCGAAACAGCGCGATCGTACGGCCATCCTGGTTGCTGACCTTGATGTCGTAGACGCCGCTCTTGCCGGACAACGCCTGTTCGACCGCCGTCGCGGTCAGCACGTCGTGCAGGCGTCCCGGTGCAAGATAGTCGATGGTGCAGCCTGCGCCGACGGTCACCATATTGCGGCTGTTGCAGGCAAAGGCGAAGGCGCTGTCGGCCAGCGCGAAAATGAAACCGCCGTGGCAGCTGCCATGGCCGTTCAGCATGTCCGCGCGCACCGGCATCGACATGCGGGCGTAGCCGGGTGCGATGGCATCGATCGTCATGCCCAGTCCTTGCGAGGCCGGGTCGCGCTCGAACATGGAGGTGGCGACGGCTTCGGCCAGCGCCTGCGCTTCGTCAATGCTGCGTTCCTGCGCTGCGGCCAGGATGCCGAGCTTAGTCATGGAAGCGTCCTCCGTTGGCCAGCTTGCGGCGCAGCAGCGGCGACACCCGATAGCGGTCCTCGCCATAGCCTGCGGCCAGGTTGGACAGCACGGTCACGATCTGTGCGATGCCGACAGCATCGGCCCAGGCCAGCGGGCCGCGCGGATAGTTGACGCCCTTCTGCATGGCGATGTCCGCCGCCGACGCGCTACAGACGCCCTGGTTGACCGCGTCCGCCGCCTCGTTGGCCAGCATGGCGACCGTACGCATGACGGCCATGCCAGGCACGTCGTCCAGCCGCGTGACTACGAAGCCTGCCGCCTGGAACAGGCCGACCACGGATTGATAGGCGGCCGGCGCGCACTGGTCCGAGCATGACAATGCGATGCGTTTGGCGCTGCCGAAGTCCAGCGCCAGGTCGAACAGCACCGTATCGGGATGGTTGTTGTCGCGGGCCCGCTGGGTGGCGCTGCGGCCGTCCGTCAGGAAGACGGCGGCGCCGTTGCAGTGGAAGGCCAGCGCTTCGTCGGCGCCCGCCGCGTGGCCCCGCGTCTCCGGCGACTTGCGATGCGAGACGGCGATGCCGGATGCGCGCAGACGCGCGGCCAGCGCGTCGGCCACTACGCCGCCGGCGGCATGCGAAGCGCCGCCGATGGCGCCGGGTTCCACCGTGTAGCTGACATATTCAGGCTTGGGCTGCGGCGCCTCGGCCTGCGGCTGCAGTGCGGAATGCAGCGGCGCACCCGCAACGGCGGCGTCGCCGTATGAATAAAATCCCCGCCCCGATTTACGGCCCAGGAAGCCCGCATTGACCATCTCCTGCTGCAGCACCGACGGAGTGAAGCGCGGATCGTTGAAGTAGGCGCTGAAGACCGACTGCGTAACCGAGAAATTGACGTCATGGCCGATCAGGTCCATCAACTCGAATGGTCCCATGCGGAAGCCACCGCAGTCGCGCATCACCGCGTCGACGGTGGCGGCGTCGGCTGCCTGTTCGTTCAGCAGGCGCCAGCCTTCGGCGTAGAACGGCCGCGCCACGCGATTGACGATGAAGCCCGGCGTCGACTTGGCGTGCACCGGGTTCTTGCCCCAGGCGGCGGCGGTGTCGTACACGGTTTGCGCAACCGCCGCATCGGTGGCCAGGCCGCTGATCACTTCGACCAGCGCCATCAGCGGCACGGGATTGAAGAAGTGCATGCCGGCCAGGCGCGCGGGCACGCGCAGCTGCGCGGCAATCGCGGTGACGGAGATCGACGAGGTGTTGGTGGCCAGGATGCAGTCGTCCGCGACCAGCGTTTCAAGCTCGGCGAACAGCTTGCGCTTGACGTCCAGGTTCTCGACGATGGCCTCGACCACCAGCGCGGCGCCGGCGACATCGGCCAGCGTGACGGCCGCATGCAGGCGCGCGATGGCGGCGGCGCAGTCGACGGCGCTGATGCGCTCCTTCGTCACCAGCTTGTTGAGGGCGGCGGCAATGTCGGATATGGCCTTGGCGACGGCCTCGGGGCGCGTGTCATACAACTTGACGGTATAGCCGGCGACGGCGGCCACCTGCGCGATGCCCGCGCCCATCGCGCCGCTGCCGATGACGGCGACGACGCGATCTTTGTCGAGGGCGGCCATGTTATTGCCCCTTGAATTGCGGTGCGCGTTTTTCCATGAAGGCGGCGACGCCTTCGCGGTAGTCGTCGCTGCGACCCAGTTCGCTCATCATGCCGCATTCGAGCGTCAGTTGCTGCTGCAGCGTGTTGTGCGGGCTGGCGTACAGGGCTTGCTTGGTGAAGGCCAGTCCCTTGGTCGGCGCGCTGGCGAAGTGGCGCGCCATGGCTGCGGTTTCAGCGGCCAGTTCGTCGTCCGGCACGGCCTTCCAGATCAGGCCCCAGGCTTCAGCCTTCTCGGCGCTGAGCTTATCGCCCAGCATGGCCAGGCCCATGGCGCGGGCGCTGCCGATCAGGCGCGGCAGGAAGTAGGTGCCGCCGGTGTCGGGGATCAAGCCCAGTTTGCAGAACACTTCTACGAACGAGGCCGATTTGGCGGCCAGCACGATGTCGCAGGCCAGCGCGATGTTGGCGCCGGCGCCGGCGGCCACGCCGTTGACGGCGCAGATCACCGGCATCGGCAAGGCGCGCAGCGCCAGCACCAGCGGCGCGTAGTTTTTCTCGACCGAGTCGCCCAGGTCGACCGGACTGGCGCCCGGCTCCACCGAGCGGTCCGACAAGTCCTGGCCGGCGCAGAAGCCGCGACCGGCGCCGGTCAGCACGAATACGCGCACGCTCTTGTCGGTGTTGACCTTGTGGATGGCGTGACGCACTTCCTCGTGCATGGCCTGCGTGAAGCTGTTCAACTTGTCGGGACGGTTCAGCGTCAGCGTGGCAACGCCGTCGGTGATGTCGAAGAGGATGTTCTCGTAGTTCATGGCGTCTCCGTGCTGGTTATTGGCTTGTTTATTGCGTTATTCGGCCTGGTCGAAGTCGATGACGACCTTGTCGGTGATGGGGAAACTCTGGCAGCTGAGGACATAGCCGCGCGCGATTTCATAATCTTCCAGCGCGTAGTTGACGTCCATGTCGACCTTCCCTTCGAGCAGCTTGCAGCGGCAGGTCGAGCACACCCCGCCCTTGCATGAGTAGCGCATGTCGATGCCGGCCTTGAGGCCCGCGTCGAGCAGCGACTCCTTGTCCTGGTCCATGGTGAAGCTGGTGGCGCTGCCATCCATGATGACGGTGACTTCGGTTTCGTGACGCGCCGCGGCAGGGTCGATGGCGCGCGGCTTGTGCTGGTGCTTGGGAATGCTGGCGGCGAACAGCTCGATCTTGATATTCGATTTCGGCATGCCGGCTTCCTGCAACGCTTCGGACACGCCCAGCATCATGTCTTCCGGGCCACAGATGAAGGCGACGTCGATGTCGTCGGCGCGCACCCAGTACTTCAGGAACTGCGCGGCCTTCTCTTTGGTGATGCGGCCGTTGAACAGCTCGATGTCCTGCTGCTCGCGGCTCATCACATAGGCCAGCTTCAGGCGCTCCATGTAGACGTCCTTCAGGTCCGACAGCTCGTCCTTGAAGATCACCGACGACGAGGCCCGGTTGCCGTAGAACAGAGTGAAGCGGCTGTGCGGCTCGGCCGCCAGCGTGGTCTTGATGATCGACAGGATGGGCGTGATGCCGCTGCCGGCGGCGAAGGCCAGGTAGTGCTTGCGGTTGGCGGCGTCCAGCGGCACGTTGAAGTGGCCCATCGGCGGCATCACTTCCAGCGTGATACCTGGCTTGATGGTGTCGTTGGCCCAGCTGGAGAACAGGCCGCCCTGCGTGCGCTTGATGGCCACGCGCAGCGCGCCGTCCTGCACGGCGGAGCAGATCGAATACGAGCGGCGCACGTCTTCGTCGCCGATCTGCGCGCGCAGGGTCAGGTGCTGGCCTTGCTGGTAGGCGAAGCTGTCGCGCAACTCGGGCGGCACGGCGAAAGTGACGGCGATGGTGTCGCGCGTTTCGTTGCGCACTTGCGAGACGGTCAGCGGGTGGAATTTGCTCATGATCTTTTTAGTGGCACTTGAAGTAGTCGAAGGGCTCGCGGCAGTCCAGGCATTTGTACAGCGCCTTGCAGGGCGTGGAGCCGAACTGGCTGGTGATTTCGGTGTGGCTGGAACCGCAGTTGGGGCACACGACGCTCAGGCGCGGCTGCGCGCGGCGCGAGATGGCGGCGTGGGCTCCCGCTCCGCCTCGCAGGCCACTGATGTCGATGACCTGCTGCGCGGGCGGCGCGATGCCGTAGTTTTTCAGTTTGACCTTGCCTTCTTCGCTCATCCAGTCGGTGGTCCAGGCGGGCGAGAGCTGGTTTTGCAGGCGTACGTCTTGCAGGCCATGCGCGTGCAGCGCGTCGGTGACAGCGTCGGCGATCACTTGCATGGCGGGACAGCCGGAATAGGTTGGCGTGATGGTGACGGTGCAGGCGCCGTCGGCGGCCATCTGCACGTCGCGCACGATGCCCAGGTCGACGATGGAGATGACCGGGATCTCCGGGTCGGAGACCTCGGCCAGCCAGGACCAGACCTGTGCGGCGGTGTGCCCGGCGTTGATGGCGGCGGCTGTCATGGCAGGCTCGCTGTTACCAGGTGGCGCCGGGATAGGCGCGCTGCAGGAACTGCATCTCGGCCAGAATATAGCCCAGGTGCTCGGTATGGCGGCCTTGCTTGCCGCCCTTCTGCATCCAGGCGTCGGCCGGCGGCATCACCAGCGTGGCTTCGGCGAAGATCTCGGCCACGTGCGCCAGCCATTGCGCGCGCAGTTCGTCGGCGGCCGGCGCGATGCCCGCAGCCACCATGGCGTCGTCGATGGCGTCGTAGGCGAACACTTCGCCGCTGTACATCCACAGCTCGTCGGCGGCCGCCTGCGTCTTGGCGTGGCTGACTTCCGTGCCGTCGCCGAGGCGCACGATCAAGTCGCCGCTGCGGCGCAGGTGGTAGGTGACTTCCTTCAGCGATTTCTCGGCGATGGCGGCGATGCGGGCGTCGCTCGAACGCGTCAGGCCGACGATCAGGAAGTAGTGCCAGGTGTCGAAGTAGAACTGCCGCATCATGGTGTCGGCGTAGTTGCCGTTCGGCTGTTCCAGCAGCAGGCAGTTCTTGAAGTCGTGAGCGTCGCGGTGGTAGGCCAGCTTGTCTTCGTCGCGGCCGGCGCCTTCCAGCTCGGCGGCGTATTCGTACCACAGGCGGGTCTGGCCCAGCAGGTCGAGCGCGACGTTGGTCAGCGCCATGTCCTCTTCCAGCGCAGGGCCTTTGCCGCACAACTGCGACAGCTGCTGGCTCAGGATCAGCGCGTTGTCGCCCAGGCGCAGAAGGTAGTTGACTTTGTTATCCACGGTGCGGCTCCGCTTACAGGTTCTTGACTTCTTCCGGCATCGGGAAGAAGGTCGGATGGCGATACACCTTGCTGTTGGACGGCTCGAACAGGGCGCCCTTGTCGGACGGGCTGCTGGCGACGATGTCGGCGGCGCGCACCACCCAGATGCTGACGCCTTCATTGCGGCGTGTGTAGACGTCGCGCGCGTTGTTGACGGCCATTTCGGCGTCCGGCGCGTGCAGGCTGCCGACGTGCTTGTGCGCCAGCCCGTGCTGGCTGCGGATGAATACTTCCCACAACGGCCATTCTTTGCTCATGCTCTTCTCCTCGTGTTCTCGTCTCAGGCCGCGGCCTTGGCGGCGGCGTGTTTGTCGGCGTGCGCGACCAGCGCTTCGCGGAACCAGGCGCCGTCTTCCCACGCCTTGACGCGGGTGCGCAGCCGTTCGCGGTTGCACGGGCCGTTGCCCTTCAGGACGTTGTGGAACTCGCTCCAGTCGATGGCGCCGAATTCGTAGTGGCCGGTCTCGGCGTTGAATTTCAGATCGGGATCGGGCACGGTCAGGCCCAGGTACTCGGCCTGCGGCACGGTCTGGTCGACCATGCGCTGGCGCAGCTCGTCGTTGGAGAACAGCTTGATCCGCCATTGCGCCGACTGCGCGCTGTTGACCGATTCGGCATCCGACGGACCGAACATCATCAGCGACGGCCACCACCAGCGGTTCAGCGCATCCTGCGCCATGGCCTTCTGCTCGGGCGTACCCTTGGCCAGCGCCATCATGATGTCGTAGCCCTGGCGGGCGTGGAACGATTCTTCCTTGCAGACGCGGATCATGGCGCGCGCATACGGACCGTACGAGCAGCGGCACAGCGGGATCTGGTTGATGATGGCCGAGCCGTCGACCAGCCAGCCGATCGCGCCCATGTCGGCCCACGACAGCGTCGGGTAGTTGAAGATGCTGGAATACTTGGCCTTGCCGCTGTGCAGCGCAGCCAGCAGCTCGTCGCGCGACACGCCCAGCGTCTCGGCGGCGCTGTACAGGTACAGGCCGTGGCCGGCCTCGTCCTGGATCTTGGCCAGCAGGATGGACTTGCGCTTCAGGGTCGGCGCGCGCGTGACCCAGTTGCCCTCGGGCAGCTGGCCGACGATTTCCGAGTGCGCGTGCTGCGAAATCTGCCGGATCAAGGTCTTGCGGTAGGCGTCCGGCATCCAGTCCTTGGCCTCGATCTTGACGCCGTCGTCGATGCGCGCCTGGAACGCGCGCTCGTCGGCCGCCATGTCGTCGGCCGTGCGGACGGTGCTCAGGCCGGTCTCCACCATTTGTGCATACATCGCTATCTCCTCATCGAGTAGACATCATAATACGATACATATTTTGGTTTGACTACGTTTTTTTTGAGTCATATTAATAAACAGTATCCCATCGATAAAGCGTATGAAATAAATGCTGCGCCTGCGGTCAGGCAAAGTAAACTCTTGTTTGTGTGTATAGATAAAGATTGCAGCCCATGAATTGCAATGACTGGATAGCGAATTTCCTGGCCAGCGACCCGCCGCGGTCGAAATCGCTGGTGGTGACCATTTTCGGCGACGCCATCGTGCCGCATGGCGGCATGGTGTGGCTGGGCAGCCTGATCGAGCTGCTGGCGCCGTTCGGCGTCAACGACCGGCTGTTGCGCACCGCCGTGTTCCGGCTGGCGCAAGAGGGCTGGCTGGGCGCGCAGCGCGACGGCCGCCGCAGCTCGTACGCGATCACGCCGGACGCGATGACGCGTTTCGTGCACGCCTACCGTCGCATCTACGCGCCGCTCAACGTGCACTGGGACGGCAGCTGGACACTGATCCTCAACGGCGACGGCGCGCTCAACGCGGCCGAGCGCGGCGCGGTGCGCAAGGAATTGCTGTGGGAGGGCTACAGCGTGATCGCGCCGGGCATCATGGGCCATCCGGCCGCCGACGGGCCGGCGCTCGACGAGCTGCTCAAGCGGCTGGGCGTGGCGGGCAAGTTATTCGTGGTGCAGGGCAAGTCGATGCGCCAGGTCAGCGCGCGCCCGCTCAGCGACCTGGTGGCCGACGGCTGGGACCTGAGCGGCGTGGCCTACGGCTACCAGCGCTTCATCACCCAGTTCGAGCCGCTGCGGACGGCGGTGCAGGCGGAAGCGGAAGCGTTGTCGCCGCAGCAGGCCTTCGTGATCCGCACCCTGCTGATCCACGCCTACCGCCGCGTGCAGCTGCACGATCCGCAACTGCCGGTCGAGCTGCTGCCGACGCCGTGGCCGGGGGCCATGGCCTACGAACTGGCGCGCGACATCTACCAGGCCGTCTACGCGGCGGCCGAGCAGCACGTCGACGCCACGCTGCGGCGCGAGGACGCCGCCGCCCCGGCCGCCGAGCCAGCCTTCTTCGACCGCTTCGGCGGTTTGGCCTAAACCAATCCGGGGTTTTATTTGCGGCCGATGCTGATCAGGTAGTTCTGCATCGTCGCCTCGGCCACCGAGGCCCATTGGTTCTGGTCGTGGCGGAACTTCTTCCACGGCTCGTAGACCTTCTTGAACTTGGCGTTCTTGGCCGCTTCCTCCTCCATCACGGCGGTGGCGTGCTGGTAGGAGGCGTCCATGATCTCCTTGGAGAAGTTGTGCAGCTTGGCGCCGTTCTTCATCAGCCGCGCCAGCGCCGCCGGGTTCTTGGCGTCGTACTCGGCCTGCATGGCGACGTGGCACTCGAAGCTGGCCGCCTCGATCGCCGCCTGGTATTCCTTGGGCAGCTTGTCCCATTCCTTGATGTTGATGTAGAACGACAGCTGCGGCCCGGCCTCCCACCAGCCCGGCGCGTAGTAGTGCGGCGCCACTTTCACCAGCCCGAGCTTCTCGTCGTCGTACGGGCCGACCCACTCGGCCGCGTCGATGGTGCCCTTCTCCAGCGCGGCGTAGACGTCGCCGGCCGGGATCTGCTGCGGCACCACGCCCATGCGCTCCATCACGCGGCCGGCGAAACCGGCGATGCGGAACTTCAGCCCCTTCATGTCGGCCAAGGTCTTGATCTCCTTGCGGAACCAGCCGCCCATCTGCGTGCCGGTGTTGCCTGCCATGAAGTTGATGATGCCGTAGCCCTTGAAGAATTCGCGCATCAGCTCGCGGCCACCGCCCTGGTCTATCCACGCCGTCTGCTGGCGCGAGGTCAGGCCGAACGGCACCGCGCAGTCGAAGGCGAACGTCGGGTCCTTGCCGAAATAGTAGTACGACGGCGTGTGCCCCATCTCCACCGTGCCGGCCTGCACCGCGTCCATCACCTGCAAGCCGGGCACGATCTCGCCGCCGGCGAACTGGCGGATGACGAACTTGCCGCCGGTCAGCTCGGCCACCCGCTTGGTGAAGCGCTCGGCCGAGCCGAAGATGGTGTCCAGCGTCTTGGGGAAGCTCGACGCCAGGCGCCAGCTGATGGCCGGGCCGCCCTGCGCCAGCGCCGGGGCCGCGAGGGTGGCGGCGCCGGCTGCGACGGTGCCATGCTTGAGGAAGGAACGACGTTGCATGCGTATCTCCGGTGATTGGTCTGCGGCCAGTGTAGAGCCACTTTGACAAGCTTGCAATCGTTGAAATCGGGCCGCGCCGGGCGCGAGGCTGTATCATGTCGGCACCGCGCCACAAGCGCGAACAAACTCATACATAGAAATTACCGGGATTCAGCCATGTCTATCAAAATCAGCCAGCAATTCGACGCCGGCGCCATCGAGGTGATCCGCGCCGACGATCCGGCCGCCATCGACCTCCACATCCGCAAGGACTCGCACGCCGACATCACGCAGTGGTTTTATTTCCGCGTGCAGGGCGCGCAGGCGACGCCGCTGACGCTGCGCTTCCTCAACGCCGGCGCGGCCACCTATCCGGACGGCTGGAAGGATTACCAGGCCGTCGCCAGCTACGACCGCGACAACTGGTTCCGCGTGCCGACCACCTTTGACGGCTCGGTGATGACGGTCAGCCACACGCCGGAATACGACAGCGTCTACTACGCCTATTTCGAGCCGTATTCGTGGGAGCGCCATCTGTCGCTGCTGGACAACGCCCAGCTGTCACCGCTGGTCAAGCTGGTCGACCTGGGCAGCACCATCGACGGCCGCGACCTGAACATGCTGGTCATCGGCGATCCGGAAGCCGAGCAGAAGGTGTGGGTCATCGCCCGCCAGCACCCGGGCGAGACGATGGCCGAGTGGTTCGTCGAAGGCATGGTGGAAGCCCTGCTGGACCCGGCCAACCCGTTCGGCCGCCAGTGCCTGAAGGAAGCCGTGTTCTACGTGGTGCCGAACATGAACCCGGACGGCTCGGTGCGCGGCAACCTGCGCACCAACGCGGCCGGCGCCAACCTGAACCGCGAGTGGCTGAATCCGACCATGGAGCGCAGCCCGGAAGTGTTCCTGGTGAAAAACAAGATGCTGGAAACCGGCTGCGACCTGTGCCTGGACATCCACGGCGACGAGGGCCTGCCCTATGTGTTCGTGGCCGGCAGCGAGTCGCTGCCGACGTTCACGCCGGACCAGGCCGAGGCGCAGCAATATTTCATCGACAACTTCCTGATCGCCAGCCCGGACTTCCAGGACGAGTACGGCTACGGCGAGACGCCGTACACCGACGAGACGCTGACCATGGGCTCGCCGCACATCACCCACGCCTTCGGCTGCCTGTCGCTGACCCTGGAGATGCCGTTCAAGGACAACGCCAACGATCCGGACCCGGACACCGGCTGGAACGGCGCCCGCAGCGCCGAGCTGGGCAAGTCGGTGCTGCAGCCGGTGTTGCAACAATTGCTGGCCCAGGCCTGATACTGCAACCAGGTGATTGAAAGTAAGCAACTTTCCGATTACCATGCCAGCGAAGTGGAAAAAGCCCGCCAGACGCGGGCTTTTTTCTGTGCGACCACCCAACCGGCATCGATCATCATGAATTCACGGCAACGCCCGTCCCTTACCCTGCTGCGCCTGCTGGCCGCGGCCCCCATGCTGCTGTCCCCGCTGTCCGCCCGCGCCGATGACGACAAGAAGCCGCCGGCCGAAGCGCCCGTCCAGCAAGTCGAGATCAAAGGCGCGGCGGCCACCTACGACGCCCGCCGCAACGACACCGCCACCAAGATCGTCGTCACGCAGGAAGAGATCCTGAAGAACGGCGACACCACCATCGCCGAGGTGCTCAAGCGGCTGCCGGGCATCACCGTCGGCGGCGTGCAGGGACGCGGCGGCGACATCCGCATGCGCGGCCTGGGCAGTGGCTACACGCAGATCATGCTCAACGGCGAACCGGCGCCGCCGGGCTTCTCGCTCGACTCGCTGTCGCCGGACATGATCGAGCGCATCGAGGTGATGCGCGCGGCCACCGCCGAGTACAGCACCCAGGCCATCGCCGGCGGCATCAACATCGTGCTCAAGAAAGCCATCGTGACGGCCCAGCGCGAACTCAAGCTCGGCCTGCAGGACGACAACGGCCATGTCGGCACCAACACCAACTTCCAGCTGTCGGACCGCCGCGGCGCGCTGTCGTACGCGGTCGGCGGCGGCATCACCTACGGCAAGTTCGACCGGCCGTCTGAAGTGGTGACCACCGGCTTCGCGCCGGACGGCAGCCAGAACCTGCTGCGCCGGACCGCCATACAGAGCCGCGGCCTGTTCGAGGCGCTCAACCTGTCGCCACGCGTCAACGTCAACTTGGGGCCGAACGACATCGTCACCTCGCAGAGCTTCGTCAACGTCAACCGCTTCCACGCCGACAACAGCGAGCAGGTGGCCACCGTGCAGGGCGCGGCACCGCGCTACACCGGCACCCGGGTCCACGTCGACAGCGACTTCGAGATGCTGCGCAGCGACCTGACCTGGACCCGCAAGCTGGCCGGCGGCGCCAAGCTCGAGCTCAAGGGCGGCGTCAACTACAACCACCGCCAGACCGAGGCGCCGTCCAGCCAGTACTATCCGGGCGACGTGCTGGCGCTGTCGCGGCTGATCACGTCGGCGTCGACCGACCAGGGCTGGTCGAGCACCGGCAAGTATTCGACGCCGCTGTTCGAGGGCCATGCGCTGGCCGCCGGCTGGGACGCCGGCTACAGCGCGCGCGACGAGGACCGCATCCAGCGCGAGAGCTCCACCGTGGGCGCGCCGGCCGCCAACCTGGACCAGCGCTACAACGCCGACGTCAAGCGGCTGGCGCTGTACGCGCAGGACGAGTGGACGCTGACGCAGCAATGGTCGATGTACTTCGGCCTGCGCTGGGAAGGCATAGACACCACCAGCGAGGGTAACGACTATGCGCCGGTAAGCAACAAGTCCAGCGTGTTCAGCCCGCTGTTCCAGACGCTGTGGAAACTGCCCGGCAGCAAGGCCGACCAGCTGCGCCTGGGCCTGACGCGCACCTACAAGGCGCCCGGCGTCAACAGCCTGATCCCGCGCCGCTTCGCCTCCAACAACAACAGCGCCACCAGCCCGGACCAGACCGGCAATCCGCTGCTCAAGCCGGAACTGGCCTGGGGCCTGGACCTGGCGTTCGAGCACTACCTGGCGGGCGGCGGCCTGCTGACGGCCAGCACCTTCGTCCGCCGCATCGAGGACATCACGCACCAGCAGGTGGCGCTGATCAATGGCCTCTACGTGTCGCGCCCGGTCAACGACGGCATAGCCAACACGCGCGGCATCGAGCTGGAGGCCAAGCTGCCGCTGCGCGCGATGATGAAGGGCATGCCGGCGGTGGACCTGCGCGCCAACGTCTCGCGCAACTGGTCGGACCTGACCTCGGTGCCGGGCCCGAACAACCGGCTGGACCAGCAGACCCCGGTCAGCGGCACCGTCGGCGCCGACTGGAAGCTCGACACCCTGCCGCTGACCGTGGGCGGCAGCTTCAGCTTCCAGAGCGGCGGCCCGGTGCGCATCTCGCTGCAGCAGTCGGCCTACACCATTCCGAAACGGTCGCTGGACCTGTACGGGCTGTGGAAGTTCAATCCCAAGAACCAGCTGCGGGTGGCGCTGGCCAACGCGCTGCACCAGGACAACTACAGCGAGTCGAGCTACGCCGATGCCAGCGGCACGCTGCGCGACGGCACCATCACGCCGACCACCGCCGTGGTGCGGGCGCTGGTGGAGATGAAGTTCTGATGTAGCAACCGCTTGAGCCCGTTCCCTGCGGCGCGACAATGTCGCCGCCGCAGGGAAAAATACACTGGACCTCATACGGCGCATCCGCGCGCCGCTTCCGGAGGTTCAGCATGGATACCCTGACTTTTTCCCGGCCTTTCAGCCGCGCCTCGGCGCGCCGCGTGCTGCTGTTCTTCGCCCTGCTGCTGAGCGCCTGCTCCACGCCCTACCGTCCGCCGCAAGTGGCCGACGCCGGCGCCGTCTTTCCCGGACTGGCCGACCTGGCCGCGCAGTCCGGCGGCAAGCGCGCCGACGTGCTGTTGGTGCACGGCATCTGCACCCACGACGCCAGCTGGGCCGGCGAGGTGGTCGGGCAATTGATGCAGGCCGTCACCGCGGCCACCACGTCGGCGCCGGCCGTGGCGCGCGCCGACGGCGGCCCGCAGATCCAGATCGTGCCGGCAACGGTCGAGACGCCAACAGGACGGCTGCGCTTCGATGCGCTGATCTGGTCGCCGCTGACCACGCCGCTCAAGCGCCAGCTGTGCTACGACCAGCGCGGCAAGTCCGCCATCTGCGAAGGCGCGCCGCCCTACACGCCGCAGCGCGCGCGGCTCAATGCCCGGTTCAAGGATGGCTTGATCGACGATTGCCTGCCCGACGCGCTGATCTACCAGGGCGTGGCCCGCGACGAGATCCAGCGCCGCATGCGCGATGCCATCCTGCAGGTGCTGGCGGACGGCGACGGCGTGCCGGAGGTGCCGCTGGTGGTGATCTCGCACAGCATGGGCAGCAAGATCCTGTTCGATACCCTGCTGCGCATGACCGAGGAGGCGCCCGGCTCGCGGCCGGCGCTGGTCGCGCAGCGGGCGGTCGACCGCCTGCGTTTTCTGGTGATGGCGGCCAATCAGATTCCGCTGCTGTCGCTGGCCGACCAGTCGATAGCCGCGCCGGGATTGTCGCTGTCTGCTCCGCCCGACAGCCTGCAGCGGCTGTTGCAAAAGCGGCTGACGGCGCGACCCCGCGCCGGCGCCGACCAGCACCTGACGCTGGTGGCGCTCAGCGATCCCAACGACCTGCTGTCGTACACGCTGCAGACCGACAAGTATGCGCGCGAGGGAGTTACCGTCTACAACATCCTGGTCTCCAACGCGCCCACCTATCTCGGCCTGCTGGAGCGGCCCGACTACGCCCACCTGGACTACCTGAACAATCCCGGCGTCGGCCGCCTGATCGCCTGCGGACTGCCGTCCAGCGCGCTCTGCAAGCGGGAGTAGGCGGGCTTTACTTCGCGTTCCGCCCGGCGCTGATCAGATAGTTCTGCATGGTCGCCTCGGCCACCGACGCCCACTGATTCTGATCCTGGCGGAACCTCTTCCAAGGTTCATAAATCTTCTTGAACTTCGGATTGCGCGCCGCCTCCTCGTCCATGACCGCGGTGGCCGCCGCGTAGCAGGCGTCCATCGTATCCTTGGGGAAGTTACGCAGCTTCACGCCGTTCTTCAGCAGCCGCGCCAGCGCGGCCGGATTCTTCGCGTCGTACTCGGCCTGCATCACCACATGCGCCTCGTACGTGGCCACCTCGATCGCCGCCTGGTACTCCTTGGGCAGCTTCTCCCACTCCTTGATGCCGACGTAGAACGAGAACGACGCCGACGCCTCCCACCAGCCCGGCGCGTAGTAGTACGGCGCCACCTTGTTGAAGCCCAGCTTCTCGTCGTCGTACGGTCCGACCCATTCGGCCGCGTCGATGGTGCCCTTTTCCAGCGCCGGATAGATGTCGCCGCCGGCCAGCTGCTGCGGCACCACGCCGAGGCGCTCCATCACCCGCCCGGCGAAACCGGCGATGCGCATCTTCAGGCCTTTCAGGTCGGCCACCGACTTGATCTCCTTGCGGAACCAGCCGCCCATCTGCGTGCCGGAATTCCCGCCGAGGAAGTTGACCACGCCATAGCCCTTGAAGAACTCGCGCATCAATTCGCGTCCGCCGCCCTGGTCGAACCACGCCGTGTGCTGGCGCGACGTCAGCCCGAACGGCACCGCGCAATCGAAGGCGAAGGCCGGGTCCTTGCCGAAGTAATAGTAGGAGGCGCTATGGCCCATCTCGACGGTGCCGGCCTGCACCGCGTCGAGCACCTGCAGGCCGGGCACGATTTCGCCGGCCGCGAACACGCGGATGTTGAACTTGCCGCCGGTCAGCTGGGCGACGCGCTTGGTCAGCGTATCGGACGCCGAGAAGATCGTGTCCAGCGATTTGGGGAAGCTTGAGGCCAGCCGCCAGTTGATGGTCGGCAGATCGGCCGCCAGCGCGGGCGCGGCCACCGCGGCCACACCGGCGCCGGTGGCGGCCTTTTTCAGAAAGGAACGACGCTGCATGGTAAGTCTCCACTGTTGTTATAGTCGCCACAGTGTAAGACAAAAACGGCCGCACAGGGCGGCCGTCGGCAAAGTGCAACAGACAGCGCTCAGCCGCCCGCCACCACCATGTTCTCGATCAGGATCGAGCCGGTCTGCTTGGTGCCGCGCACCAGCACGTCCGCGCCCACCGCGACGATCTGCGCCAGCATGTCCTTCATGTTGCCGGCGATGGTGATCTCCTCCACCGGATACTGGATCACGCCGTTCTCGACCCAGTAGCCCGAGGCGCCGCGCGAGTAGTCGCCGGTCACGTAGTTGGTGCCCTGGCCCATCAGTTCCGTCACCAGCAGGCCGGTGCCCATCTTGCGCAGCATGGCCGCGAAGTCGTCGCCCTTCTTCGTCAGCGACGACGTCAGCGACAGGTTGTGCGAGCCGCCGGCGTTGCCGGTGGTCTGCATGCCCAGCTTGCGCGCCGAATACGTCGACAGGAAATAGCCCTGCACCACGCCGTCCTTGACCACGTCGCGCTTGACGGTGCGCACGCCTTCCTCGTCGAACGGCGCCGAACCGACGCCGCCGACCACGTGCGGGTCTTCCTTGATCTGGATATGTTTCGGCAGCACCTGCTTGCCCAGCGAATCGAGCAGGAAGCTGGACTTGCGGTACAGCGCTCCGCCCGACGTCGCTTGCACGAAGGCGCCCAGCAGGCCGGCCGCCAGCGGCGCCTCGAACAGCACCGGGCAGGTGCGGGTGTCGATGGTGCGCGCGTTCAGGCGGGCCAGCGCGCGCTCGGCCGCGTAGCGCCCGATCGCTTCCGGCGACGACATCTTCTTGGCGTCGCGCACCGAGGTGTACCAGTCGTCGCGCTGCATCTTGGCGCCCTTGCCGGCGATCATCGCCACCGACAGCGTGTGGCGCGAATACGGATAGCCGCCGATGAAGCCGCGCGAGTTGGCCGCGACGAAGTGCGACTGCTGCACGTGCACGCCGGCGCCCTCGGAATTGGTCACGCGCGGATCGACGTCGAAACCGGCCGACTCGGCGCGCTGGGCCAGCGCCACCGCGTCGGCGGTCGAGATGTCCCACGGATAAAACAGCTTCAGGTCGCGCGGCGCCGGCTCCAGCTGGTCGGCGTCGGCCAGGCCGGCGCAGTCGTCGTCGGCGGTGAAGCGGGCGATGTTGTAGGCCGCCTCCACGGTCGCCTTCAGCGCCGCCTGTGAAAAGTCCGAGGTGCTGGCGTTGCCGCGGCGCTGGCCGATGAACACCGTCACCCCCATGCCCTTGTCCTTGTTCTGCTCGATGGTCTCGATCTTGCTCTTGCGCACAGACACCGACAGCCCGCTGCCCTCGCTGATTTCGACGGCGCAATCGGTGCCGCCTTGCTCCTTGGCAAACGCCAGCACATCGCGTGCGAGCTGCTTCAACTGGTCCTGGGTATGGGTAAAATGGGTATCGCTCATGGGCTGTAATCTTCGGGTGGCCGCTAAAACAGGTATCATAGCAGTCGTTTACAGTTTACAGGGGCGGCCACGCTCCTGACAGAGAGTTAATATTATGGTAAATCCCAATCGCGGCAGCGGCGGCGTGGGCTTCAGCTCGACCGAATTCGAGCAAGAGTACGAACGTCCTTCCAAATCCGAGCTCAAGCGCCAGTCCGACGCCCTGCAAAAAATGGGGGAAACCCTGGTCGAAGCGCCGCGCGACCGCGTCAAGCGCGTGCCGATGCCGGAGGATGTGCTCGAAGCCATCCTCGCCTGCCAGGTGATCACCAACCACGAGGGCCGGCGCCGCGCGCTGCAATTCGTCGGCAAGAAGATGCGTACCCTGGACGAAACCGAAGTGGCCGTGATCCAGCAAGCCATCGACAGCTGGAAGGGCGCGTCCAAGTCCGAGACGGCCGCGATGCACGCGCTGGAACGCCGCCGCGACAAGCTGCTGACCGACGACAAGGCGCTGACCACCTTGCTGGCCGAAAATCCGGAACTGGACGTGCAGCACCTGCGCACCCTGATCCGCAACGCCCGCAAGGAGCAGGCCGAGAACAAGCCGCCGAAGGCTTATCGCGAAATCTTCCAGCTGCTCAAGCAGATCGAGTCCAAGAAGGGCAAGCCAGCCGCCGACGAAGGCGACGACGACGACGACAGCGAGTCCGATGACGAGTAACTTGACCAGTAACGCCGCCGACACCCTGGTCATCGGCCTGGTGTCGATCTCCGACCGCGCCAGCGGCGGCGTCTACCAGGACCAGGGCATCCCCGCGCTGGAAGATTGGCTGGCGCGCGCGCTGACCACGCCCTATCGCCTGGAAACCCGGCTGATCGCCGACGAACGCCCGCAAATCGAAGCCACGCTGACCGAACTGGTCGACGCTGTCCGCTGCCACCTGGTGCTGACCACCGGCGGCACCGGCCCGTCGCGCCGCGACGTCACGCCGGAAGCCACGCGCGCCGTCGGCACCAAGGAGATGCCCGGCTTCGGCGAGCAGATGCGCCAGATCAGCCTGCATTTCGTGCCGACCGCGATCCTGTCGCGCCAGACCGCCGTGATCCGCGAGACGCCCGACCACGCCGCGCTGATCCTGAACCTGCCGGGCCAGCCGAAGGCCATCGCCGAGACGCTGGGCGGCCTGAAGGACGCCGCCGGCGCCACCTTGGTGGGCGGCATCTTCGCCGCCGTGCCTTATTGCGTCGACCTGATCGGCGGTCCGTACATGGAAACCGACGCCGCCGTGTGCAAGGCCTTCCGCCCCAAATCCGCGCTACGCCCCCAACCCTGAGGACGCCCATGAGCACCCTGCTGCAAACCATCGAAAAAGAAACCGGCGCCAACCCGACCGTGGCCATCATCTGGATGCACGGCCTGGGCGCCGACGCCAACGACTTCGTACCCATGCTGCACGAGCTGGACCTGGCCGGCCTGCCGGCTATCCGCTTCATCTTCCCCAACGCCGACACGATGCCGGTGACGATCAACGGCGGCTACGTGATGCGCGCCTGGTACGACATCGTCGCCACCGACCTGGGCCGCCAGGAAGACGAAGCCGGCCTGCGAGCCTCGCAGGCCAAGGTTGAAGCGCTGATCGAACGCGAAAAGGCACGCGGCATCCCGGCCGAACGCATCATCCTGGCCGGCTTCTCACAGGGCTGCGCGATGACCCTGCAGACGGGCCTGCGCCAGAAGGAAAAGCTGGCCGGCCTGATGTGTTTGTCGGGCTACGTGCCGATCGCCGCCAAGGCCGCCGCCGAGCACACGCCGGAAAGCCTGGCCACGCCGGTCTTCATGGTGCACGGCCGCATGGACCCGGTGATCCCGGTGGCCCGCGCCGAACAGTCGCGCGACCTGCTGCAGCAATGGGGCTACCAAGTCGAATGGCACGACTACCCGATGCAGCACTCGCTGTGCCAGGAAGAAGTCGACCACATCAGCGCCTGGCTGAAAAAAGTGCTGGCCTAACCCCCGGTTGTTTTTACGGCAGCGGCGCGGCCGGGGAGGACGGTACCGCCGTCTGCGCCGCGTTCATCACCATCGCCAGGAAGGTGTAGTAGCCGTTGATGCCCATCAGGTCCACCACGCCGTGTTCGCCGAAGGCGGCCAGCGCCGCCGCGTAGGTCGCGTCGTCCACCCGCTGCTTCTCGTGCAGCTGGATGCAGAACTCGTACACCAGCGCCTCGTCGTCCAGCATGCCCTGCGGCGGCCGCCGCGCCGCGATCGCCGCGATCACCCCGTCGGCGATGCCGTAGTCGCGCGCGATCGGTTCGTGGATCGCCCATTCCACCTGCTGGCTCCACTGTCGCGCCGTCACTAAAATAGCCAGCTCCGTCAGCCGAGTGCCGATCGCGCTGCGGTAGCGCAGGTACTCGCCCATGCGTTGGGCCGCCGCCATCAGCTCCGGACTGCGGATCAACGGCACGAACGGCCCGTACAGCGCGCCGCGCGGCCCGTCGATGACGGCTTGCGCCGCCACCTGCTGGCTGGCGCTCATTTCTGCAAAGGGAATAGGCCCCAAACGATCGGTCATGGCAAGCATCCTCAAGATTATTCGCTCATGTTGCGGCATAGATCAATGGAACACAAGACGATCGCGGCTATTGTCTGCTCTGGGTCACCTCCAACCTTCGACAGAAAGGACGCCATGAGTCATCTCATCCATCGCAACCTGCGCCGCCCGCCGCCGGTCGCCGTCAGCGCCTCCGGCCTGACCGTGCGCGACAGCCGCGGCAACAGCTACCTCGACGCCAGCGGCGGCGCCGCCGTCTCCTCGCTTGGCCACGGCCACCCGGACGTGCTGGCGGCGATGCACGCGCAGATCGACCGCAATGCCTACGCCCACACCGCCTTCTTCAGCTCCGAGGCGGCCGAGGAACTGGCGGCGCGCCTGGCCAACGACGCTCCCGGCGACCTCGATCACGTCTACCTGGTCTCCGGCGGCTCGGAAGCGATGGAGACCGCCCTCAAGCTGGCGCGCCAGTACCACGTGGAAGCCGGCCAGATGGAACGCAGCGTGTTCATCGCCCGCCGCCAGAGCTACCACGGCAACACGCTGGGCGCGCTGGCCATCGGCGGCAACGAATGGCGCCGCCGTCCGTTCGAGCCGCTGCTGATCGACGTGCCGCACGTGTCGCCCTGCTACGAATACCGCGACCGCGCCGAAGGCCAGACCGTGGGCGACTACACCGCCGCCCTGCTGGCCGAACTGGAGGCGGCCATCCTCGACGCCGGGCCGGAACGGGTGATCGGCTTTGTCGCCGAGACGGTGGTCGGCGCCACCGCCGGCGCCGTGCCGCCGACGCCCGGCTACTTCAAGGGCGTGCGCGCGCTGTGCGACCGGTACGGCATCCTGCTGATCGCCGATGAAGTCATGTGCGGCATGGGCCGCACCGGCACGCTGTACGCGTTCGAACAGGAGAACGTGGTGCCGGACCTGGCGGTGCTGGGCAAGGGACTGGGTGCCGGCTACCAGCCGATCGGCGCGGTGCTGGCGCGCGATCACGTGGTGCGGCGGCTGCGCGACGGCAGCGGCGCCTTCCAGCACGGCCATACCTACATGGGCCATCCGGTGGCCGCCGCCGCCGCGCTGGCGGTGCAGAAGGTGATACAACGGGATTGCCTGCTGGGCGCCGTCACGGTGCGCGGCGCGTCGTTCAAGCGCATGCTGAAGGAAGCCTTCGGCGCCCATCCGCACGTCGGCGACATCCGCGGGCGCGGCATGCTGCTGGCGCTGGAGCTGGTGCGGGACCGCGCCAGCAAGGCGCCGTTCGATCCGGCGCTGAAGCTGCACGCGGCGGTCAAGGACCAGGCCATGGCGCGCGGCTTGATGGTGTATCCGATGGGCGGCACCATCGACGGCCGCCGGGGCGACCATATTTTGCTGGCGCCGCCGTTCATCGCCACCGAGGCCGAGCTGGCCGAAATCACCAGCCGGCTGGCCGACTCGCTGACCCGCGCGCTGGCCGCGGTGACGTGATTATTTCTTCGCCGTCCAGGCCACGACTTCCTGCTGCTGCTCGCCCAGGCCGGCGATGCCCAGCCGCAGGACGTCGCCCTTCTTGAGGAAGCGCTGCGGCTTGCGGCCCTGGCCCACGCCCGGCGGCGTGCCGGTGGCGATGACGTCGCCCGGCTCCAGGGTCATGAACCTGGACAGGTAGCTGACGATCTGCGCCACCGAAAAAATCATCGTGTCGGTGCAGCCGGTCTGCATGCGCTTGCCGTTCAGCTCCAGGTACAGGTCCAGCTTCTGCACGTCGTAGATGTCTTCCTGCGTCACCAGCCACGGGCCGACCGGGCCGAAGGTGTCGCAGCCCTTGCCCTTGTCCCACTGCGGGCCGCGCTCCAGCTGGAACGAGCGCTCAGACAGGTCGTTGACCACGCAATAGCCGGCCACGTGCTTCAGCGCGTCCGCCTCACTGACGTACTGCGCGCGCGTGCCGATCACCACGCCCAGCTCCACTTCCCAGTCGGTCTTCTTCGAGCCTTGCGGCAGCACGACCGGGTCGTCCGGGCCGGACAGGCAGGAAATCGCCTTCATGAAGACGATCGGCTCCTTCGGTATCGGCATGCCCGTTTCGGCCGCGTGGTCCGAATAATTGAGGCCGATGCCGATGAATTTGCCGACCTTCGCCAGCGGCACGCCGTAGCGCGGATTGCCGCGCACCAGCGGCAGCGACGCATGGGCGATCTTCTCCAGCTTGCGCAGCGCCTTGGGCGCCAGCTGTTCGGCGTCGATGTCGGCGATCACGCCGGACAGGTCGCGCAGCTTGCCTTCATCGTCGATCAAGCCTGGTTTTTCTTTGCCGGGACGGCCGTAGCGCACGAGTCTCATGGGATTCCTAGGTTAAAAAGTCGCTGCTATTTTAACCGTAGCGTCCCTGCCTCAGCCATTTGTTGGCGATGATCTTGGTGCCGCTGACCACCGGCGCCCCGCCGTGCAGGGTTTGCTTGTCCGGCTGGTGGTTGGCGTCGGTGTTCAGGAACCACAGCGCGTTGCCCTTTTTCGGGAACACTTCGAGCCCGATGCCGGGGAACACCGTGCCGCCGCCCTGGTCCACATCGCACAGGTACAGGATGAACGTGGCCAGCCGCTGGCCGCCGCGCGCCAGGTGGCTGCGATGGCCGGCGCTGTCCGGATCGAGCCAGTCGTAGTGCGGCCGGTACTCCTGCGTCTTGCCGTATTTCTGCAGCTGGAACGGCTCGCTGCACTCGGGCGACCAGTGCGCCAGCGCCGCCAGCCGGCGGTCGATGCGCTCGGCCACCTCGGCCTCGCCGCGCTGGATGAAGGCCATCTCGCTGGTGCGGCCCTCGTGCACCACGCTGGCGCCGTCCGCTTCGGCGGTCACCGTCGAGCGCGTGTAGCGCCCGCCGCAATGGGAGACGATGGCGTCGCACTCCTCGTCGCTGAGCACATTCCCCAGCAGGATGACCTGCGGCTGCTTGAGCACGAACAGCACCTCGACCTCGCGGTCCGGCGCCGCCACCAGGTTGCGGCTGACGTCGATGTAGGGCATCTCCTGCGGCGCCTCGAAGGCGCTGGCCGGCGCCGGCGCATGGGCCGAACCTGCGCCGGCGCTGTCGATGCCGCGCGCACGCAGCGCCAGCGCCTCGTCGATGGCCGCGCGGGCCACCGCCATGCTGTGCTGCCCCGAGCGCGCCATGCTGTTGGCCATATCGAGCGGGCTGCAGGCGCGCGCCAGGTTTTCCATGATCCAGTCCTGCCAGGTCTGCGGCAGGGTGCTAAAAACGTTTTGATAAGTAGTCATCGCGCATTCGAGGGCTGATCGCCGGGCTGCCGGATTGGAGTTCCATTTTACCGGAATGTGCCGCCCGTCCCCAGCGCCGGCGCAGGAAAAACAGCAGCCCCGGCATTTGCAACAACACCAGCACCGCGAACGCGATCCGGTAGGCCTGCGCCGGATACTGTTGCATGATGTTCGGCCGCCAGCAGCCGACCAGCGCGCCGAAGCCCGCCTGCACCGCGAACGCGCCGAGGAAGATCATCAGGTTCAGGCAGGTGGCGCCGCGTCCCGTCAGCGCGCCGGGCAGGCTTTGCGCGACGATCGCGTATTCGATGCCGGTCACCGTGCCGACCAGCGTAAACAACACCGACAACAGCTGGTAGCTGGGCGCCCAGTTGCAGACGAAACCCAGCTGCACCACGATGAACAGCGCCACGCCGGCCGCCGCCACGCTGAGCGGCCGCACGCCGCGCCGGCCGGCCCACTCGGTGATCATGCCGACCGCGATGGCGCCGAAGATGATCGCCGCCATGCCCAGGTACAGCAGGTAGGCCACCGCCTCCTCGGAAAAGTGCGCGACGTCGGCCAGCCAGCGGCTGATCCACAAGCCCTGCATGCCGAAGAACACCGTGTGCGGCACCACCACCAGCTGCGCCGCCTCGCGGAAGGCCGGATGGCAGACCACCTCGCGCATCGCCGCCAGCGTTGCCGGCCGCCACGTTCCGGTTTGGGGGTGGGCCGGCGCCAGCAGCCGGATCAGCAGCCCGGTGCCGGCCGCAGCCGCCGCCAGCCAGACGAACAGCCCGCGCCAGTCGGTGTAGCGCAGCGCCAGCCGTACCGGGAGGGTGGCCGAGGCCGCGCCCAGGCCGCCCACCGCGATCAGGTAGCCCTGCACCGACGGCAGCCGCGCCGGCGCGATCCAGGTCGAGATCGCCTTCACCGCCGACATGAAGCAGCCGCCCAGTCCCAGCCCGATCAGCGCGCGCGCCAGCAGCAGCTGGGCGAAATCATGGCCGCCCGCGAAGGCCAGCGCGCCGGCGGCGGCCAGCATCAGCATCGGCAGCTGCACCCTGGCCGGCCCCCAGCGGTCCAGCGCCATGCCCACCGGCAGCTGTACCAGCGCGAACGAAAAGAAGTAGGCGCTGGTCAGCAGGCCAAGCTGGCCGGGCGTCAGCGACAGCGCCGCCACCAGCTGCGGCGCCAGCGTCGCGTTCACGGTGCGCATCAGGCTCGACAGATAATGCCCCAGCGCGAACGGCAGGAACACCAGCACGAACACGGCGCGGCCGGACAGTCTGGGGGGCGGCGCCGTCATCGCGTTCCCCTAGGCGGCCGTGTGCGAACCGCATTCGGCGGCGGCCCCGGCGCGCATGGCCTCTTCCTGGCGCGCCGAGATCAGCGGGATCACCTTGCGCTGGCCCGGCGGCTCGGCGCCGAACTCGCTGCGGCTGCCGCCCTCCTCCTCGAAGAAGAACTTGTCCTTGCCGAAGGCCGGCTTCAACTCGTCCATCCAGGTCGCCTGCGGATCGAATTTCGCGTAGAACGGCCTGCGCACCCAGTCCGGATTGCGCGCCTGCAGGAACTGCAGCGCGAACAGCTTCTCGCCGGCGATGGTGACGACACCGTCGATCACCACCTTGCCCGGGAAGGCGCTCATCGACGGCCCGCGCACGGTGCGCGACAGGCCCGACACCATCTGGTACGCCTGCTGGAAGATCTCGTGCGCGCGCGCCAGCGGCAGCTGGAAATACTCGCGCGGCCCGGTGTCGCGCTCGACGAACATATAGTAGGGAATGGCGCCCAGCCGCACGCCGGTCTGCCACAGTTCCGCCCAGCTTTTCGGATCTTCGTTGATATGCCGTATCAGCGGCCCCTGCATGCGCAGGGTGGCGCCGGTGCCGACGATGCGCTTGACCGCCTGCTGCGCGATCTCCGGCCGCAGTTCGATCGCGTGGTTGTAGTGGCCCATGATCGCCATGTTCTTGCCGCTGGAGACCACGCGCTCGAACAGCCGCAGCAAGTCGTCGGCGTCGCGGTCCGAGACGAAGCGCTGCGGCCAGTACGCCACCGACTTGGTGCCGATGCGGATGTTCTGGATATGCGCCAGCTCCGGCACCAGCAGCGGTTCGATGTAGGCCTCCAGCGAGCGCGTGTTCATGATCAGCGGATCGCCGCCGGTGATCAGCACGTCGGTCACCTCCGGGTGCATCTTCAGGTAGGACGCCAGCTCGTGCGACTCCTTGGCGTCGAACTTCATGTCGTCCATGCCGACGAACTGCGGCCAGCGGAAGCAGAAGGTGCAGTAGGCGTGGCAGGTCTGCCCCGCGCTGGGGAAGAACAGCACCGTCTCCTTGTACTTGTGCTGCAGGCCCTTGAGCGGCGCGTCGTTCACGCGCGGCACGTTGTGCGTCATCTGCCCGGCCGGATGGGGATTCATGCGCATGCGGATCTTGCGCACCAGCTCCACCAGCGCGGCCTGGTTGGCTCGGCCCAGCACCAGCTCGCGCAGCTGCGCGTAGTCGTCCGGCGCCAGCATGTCGCGGTGGGGAAAGGTCAGGCGGTAGATCGGATCGTCGGGGATGTTGTTCCAGTCGATCAGGTGGTCGAGCACATATTCATTGGTGCGGAACGGCAGCACGTGCGACACCACCTGCACCGCCTCCTGCAGGTCGCGCGGGATCCACTCCCATTGGCGCGAGTTGGGGATGGTCTGGCGGATGAACGGCTTGAACTTGGGCGCCTGTGCGCCGGCGGCATTCCAGGACGAAATCGGAGTAGTGGTCATCGCGGGTTCCTATCGCAGTGAGGTGGCGGAAACTGCATGCTAGGCCCCGCGCCCCACCGTTCGATTGCCGCAAATCAACTGACGCATGGAAAGATATTTTGCATTGATGCAGACCGCATCCGACGTTGCCACACGGCCAGAACTTGCGACACCGCAATTCGCCGCGCCCCCGCCGGCGTACAGTTCATCGAAGCAATCCCGCCCGCCACCATCGAGGAAACGTCATGAGACTGATCGCCGCCACCCTGGCCGCCGCCGCGCTGTGCCTGCCCGCCCGCGCCGCCGAGCCGACCGAAAAAGACGCCATCGCCATGGCCGAGAAAGGCGCCGCCTTCATCAAGGCGCACGGCAAGGAAGAGATGATGAAGAAGATCAGCGCCAAGGACCCCGACTATGTCCAGGGCTCGCTGTATGTCGACCTGCGCGACATCAACACCGGCATCGTGCTGGCGCACCCGATCAATCCGTCCATCGTCGGCAAGGACCTGACTGACGTGCCCGACGCCAACGGCAAGAAATACCGCCGCGAGATCATCGAGCTGGCCGCCAGGAAGGGCCACGGCTGGGTCGACTACATGTACAAGAACCCCACCAGCGGCAAGCTCGAAGCCAAGACCACCTACATCCTGCGCGTCGGCGATGCGGTGCTGGAAGCGGGCATCTACAAAAAATAGCGGGAGCGCATCATGCTGAAGAAACTGCGTATCGGTCCCAAACTGCTGCTGGCGCCGTGCCTGGTGCTGCTGCTGCTGATCGTGACGGCCGCCGCCTCTTACTACGGCATGGTGCGACAAAACGCCTCGTTGGAAAACCTGGTGCAGGTGCGCGCCGCGCGCCTGAAGATCGCGGCCGACGTCTCCGGCGACGCCCGCTACGCCCACGCCCACATCTACCAGCTGCTGGCCTGGGTCAACGGCAGCTTCGCGCAGGCGCGGCTCGACGCGCTGAGCCGGCAGATCAAGACCGCCCACGCCAATATCGAGACCCAGCTGCGCCAGCTGGCCGATGCCGCGGCAGATCCTGCCGCCGATACCGACGACGAACGCAAGATCGTCGGGCAGTCGCTGCTGTCGCTGAACGCCTACCGCAAGGCCGTGCTGGAAACCATGGACATGGCGCAGATGGACCAGAGCATCGCCACCAACTCGATGGCGCGCGCGGAAAAACAATTCCTGCTGCTGAACGAACAGCTGGCGCAGTTGTCGGCGCTGGAAAAGCGCTACAGCGAACAGGCGCACGCGCGCGCCAAGGCCGAGTTCCACGCGCTGAGCACGACCATGGCGGTCATGGTGCTGCTGTCGATCGCGCTGTCGATCGGCGTGACGATGGCGGTGCGCGGCGCCATGCTGCGCGACATCCGCGCCATCGCCGACGTGGTGGTGGCGCTGGCCGCCGGCCGCCTCGGCGCCGGCCGGCGCAACGACGGCCGCGACGAGATCGCCGACACCGCCCGCATGCTGGACCAGACCATGCACAACCTGACGCAGACGCTGACCGCCATCATGACTTCGGTGCGCTCGATCGACACCGCCGCCCACGAAATCGCCAGCGGCAACCTCGACCTGTCGACCCGCACCGAGATGCAGGCCAGCTCGCTGGAGCAGACCGCCAGCGCGATGGACAGCCTGACGCAGGCGGTGCAGCAGAACGCCGCCAACGCGCGCCAGGCCTGCACCCTGGCGGCCGGCGCCTCCGAGCTGGCGCAGCACGGCGGCACGGCGGTGCAGCAGGCGGTGCGGACGATGGCCTCGATCCGCGCCAGCTCGCGCCAGATCGTCGACATCATCGGCGTCATCGACGGCATCTCGTTCCAGACCAATATCCTGGCGCTGAACGCGGCGGTGGAGGCGGCGCGCGCCGGCGAGCAGGGACGCGGTTTCGCCGTGGTGGCCTCGGAAGTACGCACGCTGGCGCAACGCTCGGCCGCCGCGGCCAGGGAAATCAAGGCGCTGATCGCGGCCTCGGTCTCCACCATCGACAGCGGCAGCGCCTCGGTGCAGCAGGCCGGCGAACGCATGGACGACATCGTCGCCTCGGTGCGCCAGGTGAACGACATCATCGCCCGCATCAGCGAGGCCAGCGCCGAGCAGGCGCAGGGCATCGCCGAGGTCAACCAGGCGGTCGGGCAGATGGACGACATGACGCAGCAGAACGCCGCGCTGGTCGAGCAGGCCGCAGCGGCGGCGGCCAGCCTGCAGGATCAGGCCAGCCACCTGTCCGAGGCGGTGTCGGTGTTCAAGCTGGCGCCGGCCCCGACTTCAACGCATGGGCTTGCTCAAAAAGCGCGAGCCGGCCTGCACGAAGCGCCACGGCAGGTCCACGGCTTTGGAAATGCCGATGCGCGGGCCGGCTAGCACTTCCAACGCAATCTTCGGCGCATGGTCGCGCGGCTGCAGCTCGAACGGCGGCGCGTCCAGCGGCCAGTTGTTCAGGGAACGCGTCACGCCCAGCGCCTGGCACAGCCGCCCCGGTCCCGAGCACAGCAGCCGCTCGTCGTCCAGGCCGCGCCGCTCGCGCATCAACTCCAGCCCGGCCACCGGCTCCAGCGCGCGGATCAGCACCCCGGCGCCGTGGCCCTCCTCGCGGCAGACAAAATTCAAACACCAATGCAGGCCGTGCGAGCGGTACACATAGCTGCGTCCGGGCGGCCCGAACATCGAGAAATTGCGCGGGGTCGGCCCGTTGAAGGTGTGGGCGGCCGGCTCGGTGCCGTCGTAGGCCTCGGTCTCGACGATGCGCCCGCCGACGCCGTCGACCAGCAAGGTCACGCCGATCAGCTGGCGCGCCACCTCGTGCGAGGGCGCGCTGAAATCTATGCCTGCAAGTAGCGTATTCATCCATGTATTGTAAACGTCAACATGGCCTGGAGGCTCATGAAACACGTGACAAATGATTATCGAATCGCCGCAACCCGCGGTACAAAGCGACAAAATACGGCGGCGCGGCCAGAAAATCGGGAGAAATTCATGCCGCCGGCGCGCGCTTGCGGCGATAATCGGAGTAAGCATGCCCAGCATGAGTTGGCGCCCTGGTTTATAGTGATGAAATAACATCATGATGAAATAGCGTCGCGCGCCGCCCTTACCCCAAGATGAACACGATGACGACAGTTGCAGCCAAAGCCATGCCAGCAGAAAACGCGGTAGAAGACGCGCTGATGCGCTCGATCCGCATTCCGCCCCGGCCCAGCCTGCTTGTCGACCTGCAGCGCGAGCTGGCGCTGCCCGATCCGTCGCCGCGCAAGATCGCCCGCATCATCGGCAACGACGTCGGCATGTCCGGCGCGCTGCTCAAGCTGGCCAACTCGCCGTTCTTCGGCGCCGCGCGCAAGGCCAAGTCGGTCGAGCAGGGCATCAACTTCCTCGGCATCAACCAGTGCGCCGCGCTGCTGACCGGGCTGCTGGCGCGCCAGGCCATCGAAGGCAAGGAGGCCGACCTCAACGCGTTCTGGGAAATCTCCGCCCGGCGCGCCCAGGCCGTGGTGTTCTTCTCGCAAAAGCTGCGCATCGCGCCACCCGACATCGCCCACACCTTCGGCCTGTTCTGCGACATCGGCGTGCCGCTGCTGATGAACCGCTTCACCGACTACGCCGGCACCTACGCCGACGCCTGCGAGGACGCCGAGACCCCGTTCACCGCCATCGAGGACAGCCGCTACAGCACCAACCACGCCGCCATCGGCTGCCTGCTGGCGCGCAACTGGGGGCTGTCGCCGGACGTCTCCTGGGCCATCCTGCTGCACCATGATTACCGCGTGCTGGACGACCCGGCCACCGACGACGCCGTGCGCTCGCTGGTGGCGCTGGCGCTGCTGGCGGAAAAAGGCATCGCGCGCTTCCATGGCCGCAGCCTGTCCTATGAATGGGAAAAAGGCGGCGATGGCGCCTGCCGCCACCTCGGTCTGTCCGAAGATGAAACCGCCGACCTGCTCGACGAACTGCACGAAGCCTTCCACACCGACCGATAAGAAAAAATGCCTAAAAATAAGCGCCCCGTACCGCGCAAATCCGCCAACTCCCCGGAACTGAAAGACGAGCAGCAAACCACCGAATTGTGCGCCCTGGCGCTGGACCTGGCGGACGGCGAATTCAACAACGACATCGTGGCCGACAGCACCCGCGCCGAACTGGCGCAAAAGGCGCTCGACTTCCAGCGCCTGCTGCGCAAGCTGCTCAACCAGGGCAAGGACGAAGTGCTGTACGGTGCCATCGAGCTGGCACGCGACGAGGCCATCGACGGCTACCGCTACCTGCGCAACGCGGTCGAGGAAGGCGCCGCCAGCCTGCTGCTGCGCCGCGAGGGCGCGCCCGAGCTGGAGATCGACGCCTTCGCCATCCCGGTGTTCGTGCACAGCCAGGGCGGGCTCGACCCGGCCGCCGACTTCCAGGACAGCGATGCCTACGAGGCGCTGCTGGCCAGCTTCACCGACGCCGGCCTGGAAAGCCCGCAGGCCAAGGTGGTGCTGGTCAGCCACGCCTACGACCTCGACGAAATTGAACGCATCACCTACGGCCAGCTGCACGCCATGCTGCGCGAGGCGGCGCACTCGCTGACCGAGAAAAAAATCGCCGCCGCGCCGGCGCTGGAACGCAGCATGGCGACCGGCTGGTCGGCCACCAGCTTCGGCGCCGCCGACAGCGCCGTCGAGCTGCGCTTCCTGCTGGGCTTTGCGCTCAAGCGCGCCGACGACGCCTTCTACCAGGTGCCGAAAGCCGAAAAAGCCGCCGACGCCTACTTCGCCAGGCGCGCCGAACGCTATCAGCAATGGACCGCGCAGCACGCGCCGCTGGTGGCGCGCTGCCTGGGCCGCGGCCGTGGCGCGACGCCGGAACTGACCCTGAACTTCCTGTACCAGGACCTGTTCTTCGGCGCCAGGGAACAGGCCCAGGCCGAATACGCGACGCTGCGCATGCTGTCCGAACTGAACCAGGCGCTGGACGGCCGCGCGCCGGAGCAGGCCAGCGCCATCATCGCCCCGGCCGACGTCGACGACGACATGGTGCTGCGCGTGCAGCTCTTCGACGGCGAGGTGGAGCTGGCGCTGTGCGAGCGGCCGCTGGACCTGGCCGCCGACCTCGAACTGGAGCTCGACGACCTGCGCGACGCGCTGGCCAGCATCGGCATCGTCAACGTCTCGGCGGCGCTCCGATTCGACGCCCAGGGACAGGCCGTGGACGTGCGGCCGCTGGCATAAATTCCTGTTTGACATAGTCCCGGGAGCCGAGGATACTTTCTTCAAGCGGAACACAGAATCCGCTGGGAGATCGTCATGAAAACCTGGGCCCTGACCTTATGCGCCGTGCTGTCGACCGCCCTGTTGGGCGGTTGCGCCGGTCCCGCGACCGTGGCGCGCGACGCCGCCCCGCCGGTATTCCACGACCAACTGTTCCAGCCGCCCGCCACCCCGGTCGACACCGACCATGTATTCGCCCTCAATGACGACATGCGGCTCTACCTGCAGCGCGAGATCGGCGGCAACGGCGGCAGCGGCCGCCTGCTCGGCGGCAAGGACGTGCGCCGCGTGCTGTTCGACGCGCTCTACCGCAAGGACAAGCTCAAGCTCGAATACGATTCGGCGATGACGCGCAACGCCGCCCAGACCTTCGCGGCGCGCGCCGGCAACTGCCTGTCGCTGGCCATCATGACAGCCGCGCTGGCACGCGAGCTCAACCTGCCCGTGCAGTTTCAGCAGGTCGAGGTCGACGAGAGCTGGAGCCGCTCCGGCGACCTGTACTTCGCCAGCAACCACGTCAACCTGGCGATAGGCAAGCAGCGCACCCGCTACGCCGACGGCATCAGCGTCGACATGTCGAACTCGCTGGTGGTGGACTTCATCCCCATCCCGCCCAAGGCGCGCGAAAACGCCAAGCCGCTGGAGGAGCAGACCATCATCGCCATGTACCTGAACAACCGCGCCGCCGAGCTGATGGCGCAAGGCAAGCTGGACGACGCCTATTGGTCGGTGCGCAAGGCGATCGAGCAGGATCCGCACTACCTCAACGTCTACAACACGCTGGGCGTGATCTACCAGCACCACGGCGACCGGCTCGACGCCGAGCAGACGCTGCGCTATGCGCTGTCGCAGGCGCCGGACAACACCATCTTCCTGGCCAACCTGGCGCAAACGCTGGAAAGCGAAGGCAAGATGGATGAAGCGGCGGTGCTGCGCGTGCGGCTGGCGCAGCTGGAGCCGTATCCGCCCTTCCATTTCTTCAACCTGGGCCAGGAAGCGATGGCGCGGGGCGACTACAAGCGCGCCCGCGACATGTTCGAACGCGAGCTGGAGCGGGTGCCGGACTACCACGAATTCCACTTCTGGCTGGCCATGGCCAATTACCAGCTGGGCAACCTGAAGGCGGCCGAGTCGCAATTGGCGCACGCGCTGGAAAACAGCACCACGCGCGGCGACCACGACCTGTATTCGGCCAAGCTGGACCGGCTGCGCGCGTATGAGGCGCGCCACTAGCAAACATCATGGCAGACTGGTGGGACAGGCTTGACTTCTAGTTGCAATTGCGCAACAATTGCAATAATTGTAAATCAAGCAGCGTTTACCACAAGGATTCCGCCATGCTCAGACCCAAGTCCGCCACAGTCATCGCCTCCCTGACGCTGGCCGCGCTGCTGGGCGCCGGCCTGACGGCCTGCGGTGGCGGTGGTGGCGGCGGCGGAGGCGGCAACAACGGCGGCGGCACCGATACCCCGGCCGCCTCGCCCGCGCTGACCTTCAATCCCGCCACGGTACGCGCCACCATCAACGCCGGCACCTCGCTGACCTTGAACGTGCTCGCCACCGTCAACCGTCCGGCCGATTTCGCCAACGCCACCACGGTGGTTGCCAGCGTCACCGACAGCGCCGGCGTGATCCAGCCAAGCGCCCAGTTGATCCGCGACAGCGACACCCAATACCACGCCATCCTGCAATCGGCGCCGAGCCTGGCGGCCGGCACCTACACCGGCAACTTCAACGTGCGCCTGTGCCGTGACAGCGGCTGCGCCAGCCAGTTCCCCGGTTCGCCGATGCTGCTGCCCTACGGCTTCCAGGTGGTGCCGGCCGGCCAGGCCACCTTCACCGCCACGCCCACCGTGGCGCTGGCGGGCACCGCCCACCTCGGCGGCGCCGCGCCGGCGGCGATCGACGTCGCCATCGCCGGCGAAGGCCGCAGCTGGACCGTCGCCAGCGGCGCCGGCTGGCTCAAGCCGGCCCGCGCCAGCGGCACCGGCAGCGGCACGCTGAACGTAGTCTTCGACACCACCGGCCTGGCGCTGGGCAGCTACAACACCACGCTGACCATCACCGCCAGCGACGGCCAGGTCGCCAGCCTGCCGGCCTCGCTGACGGTGCTGCCGAGCGGCCTGACCACCGGCGCCAACGGCGTCACCTTCACCGCCGTCAACGGCGCGCCCATCCCGACCCAGGTGGTCAGCATCGGCACCGACGACAACAGCGCCGCCAGCTGGAGCGCCGTCAGCAATGCGCCGTGGCTGCGGCTGTCGCCGACCAGTGGCGGCACGCCCTCCACCACCGTGCTGACGGTCGATCCCACCGTCGGATCGCTGGCCAGCGCCAGCTACAACAGCAGCATCACGCTGAGCGCGCCGGGACTGTCGACGCGCGCGCTGCCGGTCGCGCTGAACCTGGTGCCGGCGACGCTGACCACATCGGCCAACAGCCTGACCCTGGGCGGCACCTACGGCCGCGATTTCAGCACCAGCCAGACGCTGACGCTGAGCCTGAACACGTCGACCAACTCCTGGCCGTGGAGCCTGGACGGCATGCCGTCCTGGGCCAGCGCCACCGTCGCCAGCGGCAGCATCAACCAGGGTGGCACCAGCACCGTCATCACCGCACGGCCGGCCAACGCCGCCGTCGGCACCACGTCGGTGCTGGTCAAGGCCGCGTCCCGCGTCAACGGCGACCTGGCGATCGCGCCGACGCTGCTGACCATCAACAAGGACCAGCACAAGCTGATCCCGTCGGAAACCGCCGTGGCCTTCAGCGCCTCGCCCAGCTGGACCCGGCTGACCCGCACACTGACCGTTACCGACAACTTCAACAACTTCACCGGCATGAGCGCCAGTTCCAGCGCGACCTGGCTGGTGGCCGGCGTCAACGGCAACAAGCTGGTGCTGACGGCCGACCCGACTCCGTTCGGTCCCGACACACTCAACATCGCGACCGTCACGCTGACGCCGAACGACGCGGACGCCAAGGCCCCGGAACCGATCCGCGTGGCGCTGTGGAAAGGCACGCTGACGCCGACCGCCAACGTCACCCTGCCGCTGCCCTACGCCACCGTGATTGCCGATCCGATCCGGCCGTATGCCTATGCCCACAACGGCGGCGCCTACATCGACGTCTACAACCTGTACAGCGGGCAGAAGGTCATCACCATCACCGGCTTGGCCGCCAGCTTGGGCGACATGGTCACCAGCGCCAACGGCGATGTGCTGCATGTGCTGAACCTGAGCAACCACGCGCTGACCAGCATCGACCTCAACACGTTCGCCGTCCTGAGCCAGTTGCCGCTGACAGGGGTAGACAAGACGACCCGCCTCAAGATCATCCGTCCGAACGGTGTCGAGGTGCTGGTGCTGGGTGACGGCCGGGCCTATCTGACCGCAGGCGGCGTGTATCAGGGCACGCTGCCGCTGACGGCCGGCGTGATCGCGGCCAGCGGCGACGGCAAGCTGGTGGTGCAGCAGCAGGAAAACACCAGCGCGGTGCAGGTGACCAGCGTCAGTGTCGACTATGCCAGCCTTGGCGGCGGCATGCTGTACCCGGCCAGGATCCCTGCCGCCAGCCACGCCGGCGGCGGCACGCTGGGGCAGGATATCGCCGTCAGCGCCGACGGCACGCGGATTTACAGCGCCAGCGCCACGCCCAAGCTGTGTGTAATCTCCAGTCCGGCCGACCTCGGCGTGCTGGGCTACCTGGCCGCCGGCGACGGCACACCCAACAACATCAAGCTGGGCAGCGACGGGCGCATCTACTGCGGCGCCGCCGCCCGCGCCACGGTCAGCGATGTTTGGGTCTACGACACCACGGGCAAGCTGCTCAACCAGTTCAAGCTGGCGGCCGGCGCCAGACAGCTGCTACCGCGCCAGATGGCGGTTTCCGGCGACGGCCTGCTGTTGATCGGCATCACCGACGACGGCGCGACCACCATCGTGCCGGTCGGCCCGTAAGCATCAATAGCCGGTGCTGCGGCCGGCAATGACGGGCAGGTCGTCGTCGGTGGTCATGGCCCAGATCAGGCGGGCGATGGTTTCCGACGCGATCACCGTGTGGTGGTTATTCCGGGCCATCAGTTTTTCGCGGATCTCGCGCCGCACCGCGGGAATGCCGGTCAGGTCGAACAGGATGTCGACGCCGTTGTCCAGGTCCACGATCTCATCGAGCGACACCACCTTCAGCCCGGCGTCGAGCGCCATCTGGCGGCCCGGCGTGTTGCCGCTCTCGGCCACGGCCACCAGGTTGACGCCGCGCTCGCGGCGGCCCAGCATATTGCGCAAGAAAGCCGATCCAATCCGGCCCAGTCCGATGATGGCGATATTCTGATTGTCCACGTGTCCCCCGTTTTGGAATTACACTACGATCGATACCTTTTGAACAAGCATAACCATGACCCACGGACAAGGCAAGCTGCATGAAGCGCAATGAACTGCTGGACCACATTTTTTGGCACACCCTGACCGGCGCGCACGCGCGCCACGCCAGCGGCAGCGGCGGCGCGCGCCGCTACACGCCCGGATTTTCCCCCATCGTCGCCTTTGCCGATCCGGCCCGGCCGGACTTCGCCGCGCTGGAACCGCACTGCGCGCCGGGCGAGCAGTTCTATTGCGACAGCTGGAGCGGCGCCGCGCCGCCCGGCTGGCGCATCGCCGCCGAGAGCACCATGTTCCGCATGGTCTGGGCCGGCGCCATGCCGGCCGACGATCCGGCGCCCGACGCCATCGCGCTGCAGCCGCAGCACGCGGCGCAGGCGGTGGAACTGGCCGCGCTGTGCAAGCCGGGCCCGTTCGGCATCCGCACCATCGAGCTGGGCGACTACTTCGGCTATTTCGACGGCGAGCGGCTGATGGCGATGGCCGGCGAGCGCCTGCGCGCGCCGGGCCTGTGCGAAATCAGCGGCGTCTGCACCCATCCGGATTACCAGGGCCGGGGCCTGGCCAAACGGCTGATCGTCAAGCTGATCCGCCGCCAGCTGCAGCGCGGCGACACGCCCTTCCTGCACGTCATGCGCAGCAACGAAGCCCACGCGCTGTACCTGCGCATGGGCTTTGCCGATTACCGGGAAACCGTGGTGCGCGTGGTCGAACGCGAGGAGACTTGAGATGCAGGCCCTGATCGTCATCGATATGCAAAAAGGCATGGCCCGCCCCGTGTGCACTGGATGGCGCTGTCGAATCTGGACGGCGAATACGCCGCCATCGTCGACACCGCCACGGTGCTGGCTGCCGTGCGCGCTTGAAGCGGCGGAAGAAACGGTGCCGCGCGCATCGTATCAGCCGGCCAGCAGGCGACGCCAGCTGGTGAGCTTCTGTTCAAACGACATCGCAGCGTGCGCGGGCGATGTGGATGGCAGTACAACAGTGCGATAGCCTGCGGCGTCGAACTGCGGTGCGAACTTGCCTGAGGTCTGGCCGTTGAAGCCGACCGTTTCCAGCAGCGGACACAACTCGCGCAAGCGCGCGAAATCGTTGGCGGCGGGCTGGCGGATGGCCGAGTCGAGACTGCCCTCGCGCTCGCAGGCACCCAGTACGTCCCACAGGCCAAAGCCGTGCGCCAGCAGGCGCGGCAGGCGTTCGTCGTACGGCAGCTGCGCCAGCGGTTCGCCGGTCAACGCCGATAAGATCGGCCACAGCAGGTTGATGTTTTGGTCAATTTGACACCCTTGTTTTAATGCTGGCAATAATGCCTGAACGGTTAGCGCCAAATCGGGAAAAGCATATCACCAGATGATATACTCACCGCATGAAGATCGATCCGGCCCTTGACACCTTGCTCGACCTGGACGGCTCAGTACTCGACCAAGGTGACGGCTATTGGATCAAAATAGAAGCCAAGCGGACTGACGTTACAGTCGAGGTTCCACATGGTATCCGCTACTCGCTAACGCTGCACGAACCATATGGAAAACGCATCCTCGGTTACGATAATGCCCACATGGTAAAGCCGCCAAAGAAGTTCAAGTATGCGGGACGCATCTTGGCTTTCGACCACAAACATCGACATCCATCAGATCAAGGAGTGCCATATGAGTTCAAGGATGCCCAGCAACTCATCAACGATTTCTTTGCGGACGTGGACCGCATACTGCAGGAGGTAAGAAAGTGATGAAACCGATTTTTATTGGCATCTTGTCGCAAGAGAAAATTCGCGAGCGCGTGCTCGCGATCGCACGCGGCAGTTATAAACCGAAGCCGAACGAGCCCAAAGTCTGGTTCACGTCCATGAAATCGCTGGCCGAGGTCCTGAGTGATGAAAACCGGGCGTTGCTTCACGTGATTACGGAAACGCAACCCGAATCCATTTCTGCATTGGCAGAAGTAACCGGCCGCAAACCAAGCAACTTGTCGCGCACGTTGAAAACCATGTCCAACTACGGCATCGTGGAGTTGAGACGGGAACGGAATCAAGTGCGCCCAGTAGCCAAAGCTACAGAGTTTCGTATTGTCGCGCATTGATTCGCACTGCTCCAACTTGACGTTATCCGACAAACTCAACTAATGCCATCCAGGAAGCGAGTAGTCCATTCTTAAGTGTTCAAGCTGCATCTTCACAAGACGCGCCGCATCAATCCCCAAGTGTAAGCTGAGCTCCTTCCGAATGAGCCGCTGTAGCATTTCTTGGGCTTTGGGAACGACCCAATAGTCCCGTAAAGATAGTCGTGTCTTACGGGCATGGACAAGCTCTCCCCGCTTTAAAAATATTTTGCGAAAGTCCTCTCTAAGTCGAATCCTGTCTGCCACCGAATTTCCCATGAGGTAGGAGTACCGCTCAGCCAAGCGCGCTGCCGTTCCAAGCTCCTGCATTCCTGAACTTTTCTCTCCCAAAATGGACTCCATCCCTATACAACATTGAAGCAAGGAAATCGTTTGATTCGATGAAATCAGGGAGTCCAGCAGCCATTCAATGCCGGCACCGATTCCGACAGCGTGCTCGTCGGAACTTAGTGTTTCGATGAATTCCAAGATCGGAGTAAGCAATTCCCTTATACCGGAGATAGTTAACTGCCCGGAGTTTGTGAACGTCATGCCCCGCAAAAAATTGGCCATATCACTTGGCAACCCCAAACAGGCCTTGCCCGAGTCAACCGCTTCGTGACAGGCCACATGGACGGGTTCCCCATAATCCCCATCAGTAGGATAGTCAAGGCGATAGACTTCACGCCTCTCCAATAAGCCGATTTCCATAGCAAATACCAGCAAGACCTTCAATTTAAGCAAGGCAGCGGAGAGGATGGGCGGCACCTCGTTCGGGTGCGAAGGGCTCAGAAATCCCTTCTCTAAAATCTGAAGATAAATTGTTTCTCGACGCAAAAGAATCGCTGCTATAGGAGCGATAGCTTCCATGAACTCTTCTGCGGTTGCTGCGCGACTCGTGTCACCCAAGGGTCTATCGGGGCGTATGAGCGCGTTCGTCGCTACCGAAGGTTTTGCTGTGCCGAGCAAGGTCATTGAATCAGTCAAAACCAGCTCGGTTATCGTTTCTCCTCCCCAATATAGACCTGGTAACTCTATGTAAATATTGTATTGTCGAGGATACGATTCAAGCTCTTGAATCGCGTCAAGACATAGCTGATCCAAGAGCTCAATATTCTCCGCTGCTGATAGCGAGCCGACTACGCCAGTCAATAAATCAGACTTGCCATGTAAAAACCACCACAGTACATCTCCCACGTCATCTACAGTCCAAATCTCGGCCCATCTTTGATCTTGAAAAAGAACCTTGCAAAAGCCGTGCAGCGCGGCTTCGGGGATACATGCGCTTCTGCTGTGTTCAAAGTGGATATTACCCAGGCACCACCTGAGTGATTTCTTTTGCGACGAAAGCAACTGAGTCATAGGAGATCGGGAGATGCATTGAGGAGACAGTCATAGGCCGGACACGACGACACGTTTCTAACTCGGGGCGATGAATTTATTTTACGGCAGATAGTTTGAGAATCGGCGCCGTCAACCGGACGCCGGTCGCGCGTTCTAGATGAGTGTTTTCCATTGCTCCAGCTTTTGCACCAGTGTGAGCGAAGCGTGGGCCGGAGACGTCGATGGCAGCACCAGCGTGCGGTATCCGGCGGCCGCAAACTGCGGCGCGAACTTGCCGGAGGTTTGGCCGTTGAAGCCCACCGTTTCCAGCAACGGACAGAGCACGCGCAGGCGCGCGAAGTCGTTGGCGGCGGGTTTGCGGATGGCGGAGTCGAGGCTGCCCTCGCGCTCGCACGCGCCCAGCACATCCCACAAACCGAAACCATGCGCCAGCAGGCGCGGCAGGCGTTCGTCATACGGCAGCTGCGCCAGCGGCTCGCCGGTCAGCGCCGACAATATCGGCCACAGCAAGTTGCGCGGATGCGCATAATATTGTTGCGCCGCCAGCGACGCCGCGCCGGGGAAGCTGCCCAGCACCAGGATGCGGGTGCCGGCGTCCACCACCGGCGCGAGGCCGGTCAGCGGGGCGGAGGGAATGGCGGAAGCTGGTTTGGACATGACGGCATTCTACCGCGTCGCGCAGCCGCGTTTCGGGTGTAGAATTTGTCAACGGCACGACCGTACTAAAAAAACCGGAGACACCCATGTCGCAAACCCGCACCATCGACACGCTGCTGGCCCAGTACAGCGAAAGCCATCTGAACCCGACCAACGAGCTGATCCACTTCGTCTGCGTGCCCATCATCGTCTTCACGCTGCTGGGCCTGCTATGGGCGATCCATCCGCTGGTGGCGGTGGCCGTCACCCTGGCGTCGCTGGCGTATTATTTCAAGCTGTCGAAGCCGTTCGCGGTGGGGATGTTGCTGATGTCGGCGCTGTTCCTGGCCGTGCTGGCCGCGCTGCCGGACAGGGCTGTGTTGCCGCTGTCGGTGGCGATCTTCGTGCTGGCGTGGATAGGCCAGTTTATCGGCCACAAGATCGAAGGCAAGAAACCATCCTTTTTCGACGACCTGCGCTTCCTGCTGATCGGCCCGCTGTTCGTGCTGGGCTTTTTGTACCGCCGCTTGAAACTGGCGTACTAGTGGAAGCCGGTGAAGGCGAACAGCCCCTGCAACTCGTCGTCGGCAAGCAGCAGCACCAGCGCGGTACTGACCGCGACATAGCCCAGCAGCGTGATGACCTTGATTTGCAGCGCGGTGCTCATTACCGCTCTCCCGTTGACGATTAGTGTTTCCATCATACTTGCATTTTCAACAAAAACCCCGATTCGTACAATTGGGAAACAATTTATTTGGGCACCTGTTGCGTCGCAACAAAACCGTAGACGCTAGGCAAGATGCGGCCCGGACAGCTATACTCGTTTGATGTCCTCTCCACTTCTATTCATCATCGCCTGTTTGATCTGGGGCTCCACTTTCTTCGCCATCACGCTGCAACTGGGCGAGGTCGCGCCGGCCGTCTCTGTGGTCTACCGCTTCGCCCTGTCGGCGGCGGTGCTGTTCGCCTGGTGCCTGGCGCGCGGCGACAAGCTGCTGCTGCCATGGCGCACCCAGCGCTGGATGTTGCTGCAAGGTTGCGCCACCTTCGCCCTCAGCTACATCTGCACCTACACTTCCGAGCAATACCTGGTATCCGGCCTGGTCGCCGTGCTGTTCGCGCTGATGGTGTTCTGGAATCCCATCCTCAACCATTTCGCCTTCGGCTCGCCGCTCGGCTGGCGCACCTGGAGCGCCGGCGCGGTCGCCATCTGCGGCGTCACGCTGCTGTTCTTCCAGTCGATCCACGGCGCGTGGACTGAAATCATGTCCGGCGGCAACGGCCACTTTTTGCTTGGACTGATGCTGGCGGTCACCGCCACCGTCGCCAGCTCGATCGGCAACGTGGTCGTGGTCAAGGTGCGCGAGCAATCGTCCAACGTGCCGCTGACGATGGCCTGGTCGATGATGTGGGGCAGCATGCTGGTGACGCTGTGGGTACTGCTCAGCGGTCAGTCGTTCACCATGCCCAGCGGCGCGAAATACTGGGGCGGCCTGCTGTATCTGGCGCTGTTCGGCTCGGTGATCGCCTTCGCCGCCTATTTCACGCTGATCCACCGCATCGGCTCGCACAAGGCGGTCTACATCGGCGTCGTCACGCCGGTCATTTCCGTGCTGCTGTCGATCCAGCTGGAACATTTCCGCCCCGGAACCATGGAATGGGCCGGCATGGTATTGTGCCTGTCCAGCGTCGCCTGGGCGCTGCAATCCGATACACCTCTTCCCGCAGAAAGCATGGTAGAAGCCTGATGACACCTTCCGATTTGACCATACGCCCGGCCCGGCCGGCAGACGTCGCCGCTATCTTCGGCATGATTTATGAACTGGCCGTGTTTGAAAAACTCGAGCACATGGTGGTCGCCAACGAGGCCATGCTGCACGACAGCCTGTTCTGCGCCAAGCCCGTGTGCGAGGCGCTGGTCGGCGAGGCCGGCGGCGAGGTCGTCACCTTCGCCTTGTTCTTCCACAACTTCTCCACCTTCCTGTGCAAGAAGGGCCTGTACCTGGAAGACCTGTACGTCAAGCAAAGCTGCCGCGGCAAGGGCTACGGCAAGCAGATGCTGGTGGCGCTGGCGCAACTGGCGGTGGAGCGTGATTGCGGCCGCTTCGAATGGTCGGTGCTGGACTGGAACGCCAACGCCATCAAGTTCTACGAAGGCATGGGCGCGTCGCTGTTGCCGGACTGGCGCATCTGTCGCGTCACCGGAGGCGCACTGACCCATATGGCCCAAGACTTGATCCAGAACAAGGCGTAAAGTTATCAACCTTACAAAATGACTGCTGATGCGAACCTGCAGGAGTCAGTCATGATCAAACTACCGCCCCTGGCCATCGTGGTCTACAAAGCTTATCTGCGCTCGCGGTTGGAGCGCTATACCCGCGCGCTGGAAGTCATCGCCGCCCAGCGCGAGAACGATTTCCACGCCGAGCGCGTGCTGCACAAGGAAGTCGTCGTCACTCGCTCGAAGCTACATTCCCTGTGACGGCGCTCGGCTGGCCAGCCGCTCCAGCAGCTCGAACGCGCCCTGGGTCAGCAGCGCCAGCACCGCCGCCGGAATCGCTCCGGCCAGCAGCATGTCGTTGTCGTTCAGCGCCAGGCCGATGGTGATGCGCTCGCCGTAGCCGCCGGCGCCGATGAAGGCGGCGATGGTGGCCGTTCCCACGCTCATCACCGCCGCCGTTTTCACGCCGGCCAATATCACCGGCAGCGCCAGCGGCAGCTCGATATGCACCAGCCGCTGGAACGGCCGCAGTCCCAGCGCCAGCGCCGCCAGCCGCAGGCCGGCCGGCACCTGCAGCAGCCCGGTGCAGGTGTTGCGCACGATGGGCAGCAGCGCATACACCAGCAGCGCCACCAGCGCCGGCACCGTGCCTATCGTGCCGAGCAAGGGTATCAGCAGCGCCAGCAAGGCCAGCGAGGGCACCGTCTGCAGCACGCCCGTCGCCGCCAGCACCACCTGCCGCAGGCGCGGGAAGAACGCCGCCAGCACGCCCAGCGGAACGCCGATCAGGCACGCCATGACGACCGCGAACAGCACCAGCGTGACGTGCTGGCGCGTCAGCGTCCACAGGCTCTTGTCGAAGATCTTGGCCATCAGGCCATCCCTGACCTGGGCAGGAGCCGTTGACTGCGCCGTCGTCGCGGAGGCAGCGCCGGCAGCGGCCAGCGGCTTGTGCGCCGCCAGCCAGTCGCGCGCCACGTGGGCGAAATTCTGGCCGTCGATTTCGGCCGAGGCGTTCATCGCGATCATGTCGGCGGCGCTGATGCGCCCCTCCAGCTGCGTGATCGCCTTCCACGCGGCCGGAAAGCGCGCGGCCGCATCGAGCCGGTACAGCAGCACCGCATCGTAGCGGGGAAAGTAGGCGCGGTCGTCGTCCAGCACGCGCAGGCCGTACTGGCGGATCTTGGCGTCGGTGGAGTAGATGTCGATGACGTCGACCTGGCGCTGCATCAGCGCCTCGTAGGCGATGCCGTGGTCCAGTCCCTCGGGCCGCTGCGGCAGGCCGTAGAGTTTGGCCAGTCCCGGCCAGCCGTCGGCGCGGCCGATGAATTCATGCGACAGGCCCAGACGCAGCTTCGGCGCGGCCGCCAGTTCGCTCAGCTTGTGCAGGCCATCGGGCCCACCGCGCATCGCCAGCGCATAGGTATTGTTGAAGCCCAGCGGCACAGCCACGCCCAGTCCCATCGGCGCCAGTTCGCGGCGGATCTGCTCCAGCGGCGCGGCCTGCGCGTGCTTGAGGATTTCAAGGTCGATGGTGCCGAGATATTCGGGATAGACGTCGATGCGGCCGGCCTGCAGCGCCGCCAGCACGATGGCGGTATTGCCCAGTCCCTGCAGGTGCTCGGCCTTGGCGTACGGCGCGGCCGTCTGCGTCAGCACCTCGCCGAGGATGTACGACTCGGTGAAGCGCTTCGACCCCACATGCAGCGTATCGCCCGGCGCGGCCCACGCCGCACAAGCGAATATCAGCGACAGCAGCGACAGCAAAACTGGCAAACGTGCGCGCACAAGCACTCCGGATTGATGATCAATCCGGCAAGCTTACCATTGCTGGGCTAACCCGGCTGTATTGGGTCGCGCTGGCTATGTGCCCACGCGCAGCATCGGCGCCCTCAAGGCCTGGCTCAGCGTTTCGTACGACTCCGACAGATGCGCCTTGGCCTCGCGGCACATCGGCTTGCCCATCGCGGCGCGGATCTCGCGCTGCAGCTTGAGCGCGTTCTCGCGCTGCAGGCTGCGCGCGTCGGCCGGCGTGGCCGGCGAGCCGCGCAGCAGCGTCGCCGCCACGCGCTTGAGGTGCTCGCGCTGCAGGTTGCGCCGCATGCCGCTGATGTCCTTGCCGGTTTTCAGCTCGCTCCACACCGCGCCCTGCACCGTGGAGTACAGCTCTTCGAGGCCCAGCGCCTGTTTGCGGTCGTCCAGCTTTTCCTGGGAATCCAGCAAGCGCGCGGCCACGCCGTCGGACATCAGCTGATCGAGCGCGGCGGCCTGCAGGAACAGCACCCGCTGGCTGACCGACACGTCGGCCCTGCCGCGCGTTTCGAAATGATCCGGCGCCAGGCGGCTGATCATCGCCGGCGTGAACCTGAAGCTGTCCGACTTGAACAGGCTGTTGGTCAACATGCGCAAGGCCTCGCGCTGGCGCGGCAGCGGCACCGGCGTGAAGGTCGCCCGCCCGGTGCCGGCGTGGTCGCGCAGATACGTCACCCCGCCCACATACTTGACCACCACCGGCATGGTGCGCGCAAACTGCTGGAAGCCGTAATCGAAGCCGCGGCGCAGCGTCTCATAGCTCTCGCCCGGCTTGAGCGTACGGGTCTCGATCCGGTCCCACAGCTCGCGCGACATCGTCAGGCGGCGTTGGAAGTAAGCCAGCGGATCGCTGCCCAGGTCGAACACGTTGACGTCCGGGTCGGAGTTGAATCCGCCAGCATCCTGGTCGGTGCCAAACGCCAGTTGCGGCTCGTTCGAGCGCGCGGCGATCTTCGCCAGCTCCGCCTTCTCCTGCGCGGCCTCCATCGGTTTATAGGCGTATTCAATCGCCCAGTAGTCGTAAGGGCCCAGCGTGGACGCCACGTACTCGCCCTGCTTCTCGCCCTTCAGCGACAGATTGAACGGCGTGTAGTCCATCACCGAACCGGCCAAGCTGTTCTTCTTCGTGAATTCCGGATCCTGCAGTTCCTTCAGGCTGTAGATGGTGGACGAGCGGAAGTTGTGCCGCAAGCCCAGCGTATGTCCCACTTCATGCATGATCACCGAACGCACATAAGCCTGCGCCACGGCGTCCGCCTCGGGGCTGCCCATTTCCAGTTCGCCGCGCGCCTCCAGCAGGCCCATGGCGAAGCCCATCTCCTGCGCCGACTCGTCCAGGTAGTCGCAGTGCGCCTCCGCCCCCGCCACCGCACGCGGCTGGAGCGACATGCCGTCCTCGCCGACCAGGCGCCGCGCGCCGCGCGCGAACACGTCGGACATGGCGATGTCAGCATCCAGTATTTCGCCGCTGCGCGGATCGACCTGGCGCGGACCGATGGCCAGGCCCGCATCGCTGCCGAAGTACCAGCGCACCGACGCGTGCCGCGCATCCATCGTATCGAAGCGGTCGGCCTCGGTCTGCTGCTTGACCACGATGGCGTTCTTGAAACCGATGCGCTCGAACGCGGCGTTCCATGCCAGCACGCCCTGCCGCACCGATTCGCGATACTTCTCGGGGATGTTCGCATCCAGCCAATAAACGATGGGCTGTTTGGGCTCCGACAGCTCCAGCGCCGGGTCCTGCTTTTCAAGCCGCCAGCGCTCCACCAGGTGCACCGCCGTGGTCGGCGTCACGTCGTCGGAAAAGTCCTGCGAGGTGCTGACGAAATGGCCGATGCGGTCGTCCGCCAGCCGGCCATGCATGGGCTGCGCGGGCAGCGGCATGAAGCTGTAATAGAAGCCGAGGAACATGCTGCGCGGGTCCGGCAGCGTGGTCGGCGGACTGGCGACGGCCAGCGGCACGGTCGGCATGACCACCGGCGGCGCCGGAATGCGCGGCACGTAATAGTGGGCATTGACCTGGAAGCCGGTCATGGCTTCGTCCGAACGCACCGTCAGGAAGCTGCTGTTACGCGGATCCATCACATACGCCAGGCGGAAGGCCGCTTCCAGCCGCGTGGTAAACCCGGGGATGTCGCCGAACAGCAGGTTGTTCGCTTCGATCAGGATGCCGTGGTTTTGCGGATTCGGGCCGCTGGCCACCGGCGCGATGGCCAGCAGGCTGTCCGAGAACGCCTGCGACACCGCCAATGCCTGCGGCGTGCCGCCCTTGGCGCCGAACCCGGTGTTCTTGGCGATCATCTGCACCAGGCTGCCGACGCGATGGAACACCACCACCTGGCTGAAGCCCATCTGGCTGCCGTACACGCCACGCTCGCCGATCCCGTTCGGCATATTCACGGTCATGAAGATCGGCTTGTCGAACTGGTCGGGGCGCAGCTCGATCCAGACCTTTTCCTCTTTCTGGTACAGGTTCAGGAATCCCAGCACGTGGACGACGCCGCGTACCACGTCGACGAAGGGCCGCACCGCAACGGCGGGCGCGATGGCCGGCACCGGCACGGCGGCCGGCTGCAAGGGCGCGGTGGCGACCACCGGCACTTCCGGCACATGCGGGGTTGGCGACGGCGGCACCGGCTCCTGGGCCAGCACCTGCGCGGCCAGGCCTGGGCCCAACATCATCAGGACCGCGACGCGGAGGGAATTCAAGGCAAACATGGTTATCCTGTTACGTGTAGAGGCATCCCGGATAATGTAACCGAAAGGCCAACGCACGAAACGGAATTTTGAGAGCGTTCCCTCTAAACTTGCGGCGAACGCAACACCCCGCCGTTAGCCACGCCGCAGCAGGGATTGAGGCCGATGGCGTACGACAGGTCGGCCGGACGGGCGATGCGCCACAGCGCGAAATCGGCGCGCTTGCCCACTTCCAGGCTGCCGATCTGCCCATCGCGGCCCAGCGCGCGGGCGGCATGCACGGTACAACCGGCCAGCGCCTCCAGCGGCGTCAGTCGCCACAGGGTGCAGACCATATTCATCGCCAGCAGCAGGGACGTCATCGGCGAGGTGCCGGGATTGCAGTCGGTGGCGACCGCCATCGGCACGCCTGCGGCGCGCAGCGCGGCCACCGGCGGCGGCGTGGTGTCGCGCAGGAAGTAGTAGGCGCCGGGCAGCAGCACGGCCACGGTGCCGGCGGCGGCCATCGCGCTGATGCCCGCCGCGCCCAGATGTTCGAGATGGTCGGCCGACAGGCCCTGGTAGCGCGCCACCAGTTCCGCGCCGCGCTGGTCGGACAGCTGCTCCGCATGCAGCTTGACCGGCAGGCCGTGCTCGCGCGCGGCCTGGAACACGCGCTCCGTCTGTTCATGCGAAAAGCCGATGCGCTCGCAGAAGGCATCGACCGCGTCGGCCAATCCTTCTGCGGCCAGCGGCGCGATCATCGCGCATACTTCGGTGATGTAGTCGTCGGCGCGGCCGGCGAATTCCGGCGGCAACGCGTGCGCGCCGAGGAAGGTGGTCGCCACGCCGACCGGCAGTTCGCGGCCGATGCGGCGCGCGACGCGCAGCATGTTCGCTTCCGATTCCAGGGTCAGGCCGTAGCCGGATTTGATTTCCAGCGTGGTCACGCCCTCGGCCAGCAGGCTGCGCACGCGCGGCAGGCTTTGCTGCATCAGCTCATCTTCCGACGCGGCGCGGGTGGCACGCACGGTGGACATGATGCCGCCGCCGGCGCGGGCGATGTCCTCGTAGGTGGCGCCGTTGAGGCGCGCCTCGAATTCGTCGCTGCGGTTGCCGGCGTGGACGATGTGGGTGTGGCAGTCGATCAGGCCGGGCGTCAGCCAGCAGCCGCCGCCATCGTGCATGGTTTGCGCCACCGCCCCCGCAGCCATGTCGGCCTGGCGCCCCAGCCATGCGATGCGGCCATCCTTGACGGCGATGGCGCCATCGCGGATCTCACCGTAGCCGCCGGCCATGGTGGCCAGGTGCACATTGGTAAACAACACATCCCACATACAGGCAGCTTTCTAGTTATAGACGATGTCGACGACAAAGACGGTCGCCAGCGACGCTTCCATGGTCCACGCCTCCTCGGCCTCCATCACCACCACGTCGTAGCGCACCATGGCGATGCGTTCGCGCGCGCTGCTCAGCGTCAGGCTTTCGCCGTCGGCCAGGAACAGCAAGGTGGTGCCGCCGCGGCGCTTGAGTTCCTCCGTGCCGCGCACCACGCACGGCTCGAGCCGGTGGCGGCAGCGGCCGCGCCGCGTCATCACGTTGAAGTCGGTGGTCAGGGCGCCGGTGACGGTGGCGTGCACCGCCGCCTCGCCAGGGAATTCGATCAGCGGTTCGCTGGGGCTGAGCACGAAGCGCTCGTCGCCGAAATCCAGCAGCACGCCGTCGCCGTCGACCAGCGCCAGCGAACGGTCGATGCCGGGGAAGGACGAGAACGGGCCGCTCTGCGAGATGGTCGCCAGGCTGATGCGCCAGTCGAATTCATCGAAGCCGGCGCCGGTAGGGAAGACGGCGATTTCCGTGGTGCTGCCGCCGCCATTTTTCCACGGCGCGGGCCGCAGGCTTGCATACTGGATTAGCTGGGTCATCGGAACTCCCTCAGTTCGGCCAAGGTCTGCTTGAAGCGCGCAGCGATCGCCTGCTGCGCAACGTGCTGCTGATTGCGTACCACCCACTGGCCGCCGACCATGACGTCCTTGACCAGATTGTCATTGCCGCAGAAGACGAAGCTGCCGAGTACCTCGTCCAGCGCCAATCCATAAAAATTCGGATGCTGCTCGTCGAGCACGATCAGGTCGGCGCGGCGGCCAACCGCCAGCGCGCCCACCTTGCGCCCGCTCGCCTGCGCGCCGCCGCGCAAGGCGCCCTGCCACAAAAAGTCGCCGACGTTGCGTTCTTCGGCGGACACCGCGATATTGCGGCGCTGATGCTGCAGCCGCTGGCCGTATTCCAGCCAGCGCAGTTCCTCGACCGCACCTTGCGAAATATGGCTGTCGCTGCCGATGCCGAACCGTCCGCCCGCCGCCAGGAATTCCTCCAGCGGGAACAGGCCGTCGCCCAGGTTGGCCTCCGTCGTCGGGCACAGGCCCGCCACGGCGCCGCTCTGCGCCATCAGGTCCACCTCGTCGCGCATCAGGTGCGTGGCGTGGACCAGGCACCAGCGTTCGTTCACCTCCACCTGGTCCAGCAGCCATTGCACCGGGCGGCGTCCGCTCCAGTCCAGCGACTGCTGCACTTCCTGCTTCTGCTCCGCGATGTGGATATGCACCGGACGGTCGTCCGGCAGCGTCACCAGCACCTCGTTGATCTGCGCCACCGACGCCGCGCGCAACGAATGCGGCGCCACGCCGACCTCGGTCTGCCCATCGCGCAGCGGTTCCAGCGCCTCGATCACCCGCAACACGTCCTGCGGATCGGTCTTGAAGCGCCGCTGCTCCGGTTTCAGCGCGCTTTCGCCGAAGCCGGAATAACTATACAACACCGGCAGCATGGTGATGCCGATTCCCGCCAACCGTGCGGCGGCGATGACCCGCTCAGCCGTTTCCGCCGGACGGGGGTACATGGCGCCGTCCGGCGCGCGCTGCACGTAATGGAACTCGCACATCGCCGTATAGCCGTGGCGCAGGCACTCGGAAAACAGCTGGGCCGCGATGGCTTCGATATGCTCGGGCGTGATGTTGCGCGCGAAGCGGTACATCAGGTCGCGCCAGGTCCAGAAGCTGTCCTGGGTTTCGCCCGCCCTCTCGGTGCGTCCGCCCAGCGCCCGCTGGAAGCTGTGCGAATGCAGGTTGATCATGCCCGGCAGCGCATATTCAGCCACCTCGACGCCGGCCGGGGCTTCGGCACCGGCCGTCACGGCGGTGATGGCGCCAGCCGCATCCCACTCGATCAGCACATCCTTGCGCCATCCCTCCGGCAGCAAGGCATGGCGCGCAAACAGTCTGCTCATGCGCGCCCCCAGTCGGCGGCGGCCCGCGTCATTTCCTTCAGAACGCCCTGCACCCGCACCGCGAGGTCCGGGCGATAGCCGTAAGGCGCTTCCTCATCCATATAAGTCGACTGGCACATCTCCAGCTGGATCGCGTGCACGTTCGCCGCAGGCCGGCCGTAGTGGCGCGTGATGTGGCCGCCCTTGAAGCGGCCGTTGACGGCCACGCTGAACCGTTCCTGCGCCAGCGCGCGCGACACGATGGCGTCGCTCAGACCCTGCGCGCAGCTGGTGCCGTCGGCGGTGCCGAAGTTCAGGTCCGGCAGCTTGCCTTCAAAGAAACGCGGCACGATGGACGCGATCGAATGCGCATCCCACAGCACCACGCGGCCATGCAGCGCCAGCAGCCGATCCAGCTCGGCGCGCAGTTGATCGTGATAGGGTTTCCAGTAGGCGGCAAGGCGGCGGCGCACCTCCGCCTCGTCCGGTGTGCGGCCGTCCAGATACAGCGGCTCGCGATGGAAGGTATCGACCGGACACAGGCCGGTCGTGTCCTGGCCGGGATACAAATTGGTATTCTCCGGCGGACGGTTCAAATCGATCGCATAGCGCGACCAGCGCGCCGACAAGGTCGATGCCCCCATCTCGCCAAGGAATTCATACAGGCGCACCAGATGCCAGTCCGTATCCTGCTTGTCCGTGGCGGCCGGCGTCATGCAGGCCGCCACCTCGTCCGGAATATCGGTGCCCACGTGCGGCATGGACACCAGCAAGGGTATGCTGCCTGCTTTGAACTGATAGTCCATGACGCCTCCTCTTATGGATGCAATGGCGTGAACAAACTCTTGCACGACGCGCTCAACTCGCCGCGCATGACCATGCCCTTGGCGGCCTCGATATCCGGTGCGAAGAAGCGGTCGGCGTCGAAGAACGGCACCTTCTGGCGCAGTTGCGCATGCACGTGCTCCAGTTGCGGCGACGTCTTCAGCGGACGATGGAAATCGATGCCCTGGGCTGCGGCCAGCAGCTCGATGCCTATGATGACAGCCGTATTCTGCGCCATATCGTCCAGGCGGCGCGCCGCATAGGTCGCCATGCTGACATGGTCCTCCTGGTTGGCCGAGGTCGGAATCGAATCGACGCTGCCAGGATGGGCCAGCGATTTGTTCTCCGACGCCAGCGCGGCGGCCGTCACGTGGGCGATCATGAAGCCCGAGTTCACGCCCGGATCGCGCACCAGGAACGGCGGCAGGCCGGACAAGGTGGCGTCGATCAGCAGCGCGATGCGGCGCTCGGAAATGGCGCCGATTTCGGCGATCGCCAACGCCAGCGTATCGGCGGCGAAGGCCACCGGTTCGGCGTGGAAGTTACCGCCCGAGACCACTACCGACAGCTCGCCATCCTTGAACAGCAGCGGATTGTCGGTCACCGCGTTGGCTTCGATCAGCAGCGTGCGCGAGGCGTTGCCGATGATGTCCCAGCATGCGCCCATCACTTGCGGCTGGCAGCGCAGGCAGTACGGGTCCTGCACGCGTTCGTCGCCGATCAGGTGCGAAGCGCGGATCGCGCTGTTGCTCACCAACTGGCGGTAAATCGATGCGGCGGCGATCTGGCCCGGCTGGCCGCGCACCTCGTGCACGCGCGCGTCGAACGGGGAATCGGATCCCTTGGCGGCGTCCAGCGACAGCGAGCCGGAGACCATGCCCGCTTCCAGCAGGCGCTCGGCCATGAACAAGCCGTGCAGCGCCAGCGCGGTCGACACCTGCGTGCCGTTGATCAGCGCCAGGCCCTCCTTCGCGGCCAGCACCACCGGCGCGATGCCGGCGGCCTTGAGCGCGTCGGCGGCCTGCATCAGCTCACCGTTGACGCGCACTTCGCCAACGCCCAGCATGGCCAGCGTCATGTGCGATAAGGGTGCCAGGTCGCCCGACGCGCCGACCGAACCCTTGGCCGGAATGGCCGGCATGATGCCGGCGTTGTACAGCGCGATCAGCGTGTTGATGATCAGCGGACGCACGCCGGAGTAGCCGCGCGCCAGGCTGCCGATCTTCATCAACAGGATCAGGCGGCAGACCGCATCCGACACCAGCTCGCCGGTACCGACCGAGTGCGACAGGATCAGGTTGCGCTGCAACTGTTCCAGCTTGTCGTCCGGGATGCGGGTCTTGGCCAGCAGGCCGAAACCGGTGTTGATGCCGTAGGCCGCGTCGCCCTTGGCCACGATGGCCTGCACGGCGGCGGCGGATGCCTCGATCACCGGATAGGCTTCGGCGGCCAGCGACAGCGGACCGGCCGCGCTCCACACGGCGCGCAGTTCGGAGAGCGTCATCGCGCCCGGCTTCAGGGTCAGTGCATTGGGGTTCATAGGTGTTCTCGAATTATTTAATCATAGGCAGATTGAGGCCGTTGCGCTTGGCACAGGCGATCGCCGTCTCGTATCCCGCATCGGCGTGACGCATCACGCCCGAGCCGCAGTCGTTGACCAGCACGCGCGCCAGGCGCTTGGCTGCGGCATCGGTGCCGTCGGCCACGATCACCACGCCCGAGTGCTGCGAATAGCCCATGCCCACGCCGCCGCCGTGGTGGAGCGACACCCAGGTCGCGCCGCCGGCGGTATTCAGCAATGCATTCAGCAGCGGCCAGTCGGAGACGGCGTCGGTGCCGTCCTTCATGCTTTCGGTTTCGCGGTTAGGGCTGGCGACGGAGCCGGTGTCCAGGTGGTCGCGGCCGATGACGATCGGCGCCTTCAGCTCGCCGTTGCGCACCATCTCGTTGAAGGCCAGGCCGGCGATGTGACGCTCGCCCAGGCCCAGCCAGCAGATGCGCGCCGGCAGCCCCTGAAAGGCGATGCGCTCGCGCGCCATGTCCAGCCAGCGGTGCACATTGGCGTGGTGGGGGAACAGCTCCTTGATCTTGGCGTCGGTCTTGTAAATATCCTCCGGATCGCCGGACAACGCCACCCAGCGGAACGGGCCGCGGCCTTCGCAGAATTGCGGACGGATATAGGCCGGCACGAAACCGGGGAAATCGAAGGCGTTCTTCACGCCGTGGTCGAACGCCACCTGGCGGATGTTGTTGCCGTAGTCGACCACCTTGGCGCCCAGCGCCTGGAAGTCCAGCATCGCCTGCACGTGCACGGCGCACGAGGCGGTGGCCGCCGCTTTCAGTTCTTCATGGCGCGCGGCGTCGTGCTGCGCAGCCTTCCACTGGTCCACCGACCAGCCTTGCGGCAGGTAGCCGTTGATCAGGTCATGCGCCGAGGTCTGGTCGGTCACCACGTCAGGCAGAATGCCGCCGGCCTTGGCGCGGCGCACCAGCTCCGGCAGCACGTCGGCCGCGTTGCCCAGCAGGCCGATGGAGATGGCGTCGCCGTTGGCCTTGTGCAGCTTGATCATCTCCAGCGCCTCGTCGATGCTGGCGGCCTGCTTGTCCAGATAGCGGGTACGCAGGCGGAAATCGATGCTGCTCTGCTGGCACTCGATGTTCAGCGACACGGCGCCGGCCATGGTCGCGGCCAGCGGCTGCGCGCCGCCCATGCCGCCCAGGCCCGCGGTCAGCACCCAGCGGCCTTTGAGGTCGCCGCCGAAATGCTGGCGGCCCGCTTCGGCGAAGGTCTCGAAGGTGCCCTGCACGATGCCCTGGGTGCCGATGTAGATCCACGAACCGGCCGTCATCTGGCCGTACATGAACAGGCCTTTGCGGTCCAGCTCATTGAAATGTTCCCAGTTGGCCCACTTCGGCACCAGGTTCGAATTGGCGATCAGCACGCGCGGCGCGTCCTCGTGGGTCTGGAACACGCCGACCGGCTTGCCGGACTGGATCAGCAGGGTTTGATTGTCTTCCAGCTCGCGCAGCGACGCCAGGATCTGGTCGTAGCATTCCCAGTTGCGGGCGGCGCGGCCGATGCCGCCGTAGACCACCAGGTGCTTGGGATTTTCCGCCACTTCCTTGTCCAGGTTGTTCTGGATCATGCGATAGGCCGCCTCGGCGCCCCAGTTCTTGCAGGTACGTTCCGGTCCGCGCGGGGCGCGGATTTCACGGCTGGCGTCAAAACGTGGATCGCTGTCTAAATGGGTCGTCATGGTGGCTCCTGCTCCTCAGTGGGTGGGACCGGCTGTTGGCACAAGGCCCGCGCACAGCCGGCGCATCCTCAAAGCATAAGTTGTCTATACAACTAAGTCAATCAGTTTTTTTAAGCGGACTCAGTGAACGAATAATTCTCGAGCTTGTCAAAAACATCATAAGCCCTTGCTATCTTGCCAGCATTCGCCGGCACACGCTCACCGGGAGCCTGAATATGGCGGCCTTGCCGATCAACATACAAAATCTGTTGCGCCACCGCACAGTCGAGAGTGAGCGCATTGAATACAAGTCCGGGTGGAATCCGGATGCTATCGTCCGCACCCTGTGTGCGTTCGCCAACGACTTTGAAAATCTCGGAGGCGGCTACATTGTCATCGGACAGGACTGCGATGCCGAGGGTCGGCCGGCGACTCCGCCTATTGGGGTGGCGGAAAATCAGATCGATAAGATTCAGCGGGAATTGTTGGCCGCCTGCCAGCAGATACATCCGCCCTACTTCCCTATTCTGAGCATCTGCGAGGTGGATAGCCGCAAGCTGATCGTGCTGCATGCCCCCGGTGGCATGAACCGTCCATACAAGGCGCCGTCGTCGGTCTCTTCCAGGCACAAAAGCTGGCACTACTACATCCGCCGCTACAGCAGCACAGTGGAGGCAAAAGGCGATGCCGAGCAGGAGCTACTAACCCTGACCGCCAACGTGCCATTCGATGACAGGGCGGCGCAGCAGGCACGGATAAGCGACTTGTCCAGGCCGTTAATGCTCGACTACCTTCGCGAAGTAGGCAGCGCGCTCGCAGACTACGCGGACAAGCTGTCAACGGAAGAACTGGCCCGCCAGATGAATATCCTTGATGGCTCGCCGGAGTGTCTTTGGCCGAAAAATGTAGGCCTCATGTTCTTTAGCGAAGCACCCGACAGGTTCTTTCCCTACAGCCAGATCGACGTGGTCTGGTTCCATGATGGCGTAGACGGCGATCATTTCGACGAGAAAATATTCAAAGGGCCACTGAACCGGATTGCCCGGGACTCCCTCAGCTACATCCAACGCAATTACCTGCACCAGACGATCCTGAAGCACCCCGACCGAGCGGAAGCCACGCGGGCGTGGAACTTCCCATATTCGGCGATTGAAGAGGCGTTGATCAACGCCGTGTATCACCGCTCGTATGAGGAGCGGGAGCCAATTGAAGTACGCATTATCCCGGAAGAAATAACGATACTCAGCTTTCCGGGGCCGGACCGGTCGATACGGCTTGAGGATTGGAGTGCCGGCCGCGCGGTCAGCCGGCGCTACCGGAATCGCCGGATCGGCGAATTCTTGAAGGAACTGGAGCTAACCGAAGGACGTTCGACAGGCGTTCCCAAGATACTGAAGGCGATGCGCGCCAACGGCTCGCCGCCGCCAGTGTTTGAAACCGACGATGAGCGCAGTTCCTGCCTGGTCCGCCTGCCGGTCCACGCGCTGGCAAAAGGCCCCGCCCCGGAAGTGACCCCGGAAGTGACCCCGGAAGTCACCCCTGAAGTTCGTCGTATGCTCAAGCTGCTCGTTGGCGAATGGCAACGCCAGCAACTCCAGCAAGCGCTTGGACTGAAGGATGATGAACATTTTCGCAAAACGTACCTACTGCCAGCGATCGAAGCCGGCCTCGTGCAGATGACTCTTCCCGATAAGCCTCGCAGCAGCAAACAGCGCTATCGCCTGACCTCGGACGGCCAGCAATGGCTGAAAATGAACGCGGGCAATTAATCCGGCCGCTTATCCCTCTTGTACACCCGCTTGCCGCCCATCCACGTCTGCAACACCTGCGTCTTGCCGATCTGCTCGGCCGGCACTTTGAACAGATCGCGGTCGATCAGGATGAAGTCGGCCCATTTGCCCGGCTCCAGCGAGCCGATGACGTTTTCCTGGTGCGCCGCGTAGGCCGCGTCCAGGGTGAAGCAGCGGAACGCTTCGATCAGCGTCATCGCCTGGTTCTTGTACCAGCCGCCCACCGGCACGCCGGCATTGTTCTGGCGCGTGACGGCCGCATGCAGGCCCTCGAACGGATTCGGCGACTCCACCGGGAAGTCCGAACCGCAGGCGATGCGCGAACCCTGGTCGAGGAAGGTGCGCCACGCATAGGCGCCCTTGATGCGGTCGTGGCCCACGCGCTGCTCGGCCATGTTCTGGTCCGACGTGGCGTGCGTCGGCTGCATCGACGGGATGATGCCCAGCGCCCTGAAGCGGGGGATATCGTCCAGCGCCACCACCTGCGCATGCTCGATGCGGTGGCGCAGCTCGACGTTGTTATATTTCGGGATCAGCTGCGCGTAGGCGTCGAGGATCTGACGGTTGCCGGCGTCGCCGATGGCGTGCACGTTGACTTGGTAGCCGGCCTTCATGGCCTTGTTCATCTTGGCCAGCATCTCGGCGTTCGGATAGAACAGCAGGCCCCTGGTCGACGGCATGTCGGAGTACGGCGCCAGCAGCGCCGCGCCGCGGCTGCCCAGCGCGCCGTCCGAATACAGCTTGACCGCCGCCAGCGCGTAGACGTCGTTGGCGTAGGATTTCAGCGGTCCCTCCTTCGACAGCTCGTCGAAATCGGCCGTGGTGTCGCCGATCATCGCGTAGACGCGGGTGGTCAGCTTGCCGTGGTCGGCGTAGTCGCGATACAGGTCGTCCTGCACCACCTTGATGCCGGCATCGTGCACGCTGGTCAGGCCGACCTTGGACAAGGCCGCCAGCGCGTTGTCCAGCATGCCCCGCGCGTCGGACGGCGTCGGCAGCGGCACCACTTTGTGCACCAGGTCCATCGCGGCGTCGACCAGCACCCCGGTCGGCTTGCCGGAGGCATCGCGTTCGATCTTGCCGCCTTTTGGATCCGGCGTGTCGCGCGAGACGCCGGCCATTTCCAGTGCCTTGGTATTGACCCAGATCGCGTGGCCGTCCACCCGGTGCAGCAACACCGGACGGTCCGCCACCACCGTATCCAGCTCGGCGGCGGTCGGGAAGCGGCCCAGCTTCCAGATCTCCTGGTTCCAGCCGAAGCCGATCACCCAGGCGTTCTTCGGATGCGACTTGCTGAAGTCGGCCACCGCCTTGAGCGCGCCGTTCAGCGTCGAAGGGCTGAACAGCTCCACGCTGGAAGCGATCTCGCCCAGTTCGAACACATGGCCGTGGGCGTCGATCAAGCCTGGCAGCAGGGTTTTGCCCTGCGCGTCGATATGCTGCGCCTTCGGCACACGGGCCGCCGTTTCCGCTTCGCTGCCGACGGCGACGATGCGCCCCAAGTCGTCGAACGCCAGCGACGTAAAACGCTGCAGCGCGCCGCCCGCGTTCAGCGTGTAGCCGTTGGCGTGGTCGATGATGGTGTCGGCTTGCGCCGGCAGGGCAGCGGATAACGCCAGGCTGACAGCCGCGGCCAGCGGGGACAGGGAAATAAAGGGGGCGCGCATCAATTCTCTCCATTCGGAAGCAAGATTCAGAGTGTAACCAAGTTTGGGCCGGGGTCAATCAAACTCTGGGTACAATGGAGGATTCGCCGCTCTATAACCACATCGTGTCCAGCCGATCACTCTATTTACGCCTGCTCAAGCAGTTCACCCCCTACGCGTGGATCGGAGTCGCCACGCTGTTCGCCGTCGCCCTGGCCGCCGCCACCGACGTGCTGCTGATACGCCAGCTGCAAAACGTGGTCGACGCGCTGGCGCCCTCGCACAGCCTGGGCGCCGTGCGTCCCGCCGGCGGCCTGCTGACCGAGGTGCAGGAATGGCTGGGTCATATGCTGCCGCGCGATCCGGCCAACGCGGCGCTGTGGTCGATCCCGGCGGTGATCTTCGGCCTGGCCGTGATGCGCATGTTTTCCAGCTTCGCCGGCGAATACGGCGCGGCGTGGCTGAGCAGCCGGGTGCAGGCCAATCTGCGCGAGCTGATGTTCGCCCGCATCATGCGCCTGCCGAACGGCTTTTTCGACCAGTCGTCGACCGGCACCACGCTGTCGCGCGTGGCGTTCGACGCGGCCCAGGTGGCGCAGGCCGGCCTGACGGTGGTCAACGTGGCGGTGCGCGATTCGGTCGCCACCATCGGCTACCTGATCACGCTGTTCACCGTGGACTGGCAACTGGCGGTGTTCTGCCTCGGCCTGCTGCCGCTGGTGGCGGCCATCGTCACCTTCGCCGGCCGCCGCATGCGGCACCTGAGCAAGAGCGCGCAGGCGGCCATGGGCGACCTGACCAATGTACTGGACGAGAGCATCAGCGGCCAGCGCGTGGTGAAGATTTTCGGCGGCCAGAAATATGAACAGAACCGCTTCGACCAGGTGGTCAAGCTCAATCGCCAGCTGGCGGTCAAGCACGCGGCGACGTCGGCGCTGAACTCCGGCATCATCATGCTGCTGATCGGGATCACGCTGTCGTCGGTGATTTACTTTGCGCTGCTGCGGGCGCAGGCCGGCGCGCTGTCGCCCGGCGCCTTCGTTGCCTTCATGTCGTCGCTGATGGCGATGCAGTCGCCGATCAAGAACTTGACCAAGATTAACGAACCTATGCAAAAGGGCCTGGCCGCCGCCGAATCGGTGTTCGGCCTGATCGACACCGAGGCCGAAGCCGATACCGGCACCCGGACGGTGGAACGCGCCGAGGGCCGCCTGGCGCTGGAACACGTCAGCTTCCACTACAAGGCCGATCCGGACGCCCGTCCCGCGCTTGACGACGTGTCGCTCGACATCGCCGCCGGCGAGACGGTGGCACTGGTCGGCAGCTCGGGCAGCGGCAAGACCACGCTGGCCGGCCTGCTGCCGCGCTTCTACGACGTCAGCACCGGCAGCATCAAGCTCGATGGTGTCGACCTGCGCGAGTACGCCATGACGTCGCTGCGCCAGCAGATCGCGCTGGTGAGCCAGGACGTGGTGCTGTTCAACGATACGCTGGCGGCCAATATCGCCTACGGCGATCCGGACCCATCGCCGCAACGCATCGAGGCGGCGGCACGCGCCGCGCACGCGCACGAATTCATCGAACGCCAGTCCGAAGGCTACAACACGCCGGTGGGAGAAAACGGTTTGCGGTTGTCAGGCGGCCAGCGCCAGCGGCTGGCGATCGCCCGCGCGCTGTACAAGAACGCGCCTATCCTGATACTGGACGAGGCCACCAGCGCGCTGGACACGGAGTCCGAGCGGCTGGTGCAGGCGGCATTGGAAGTGCTGATGCAGGGCCGCACCACGGTGGTCATCGCCCATCGCCTGTCGACCATCGAGAACGCCGACCGCATCGTGGTGCTCGACGGCGGCCGCATCGCCGAAGTGGGCAGCCACGATGCGCTGCTGGCGCGCAACGGCATCTACGCCCGCCTGTATCAAACGCAGAAGAGCGTTCAGGCGGTATAACCGCCGTCGACGGTGAAGCTGGCGCCGGTGACGAAACCGGCCTCATCGCCGACCAGCCAGGACACCATGCCCGCCACGTCGTCCGGCTGGCCGACGCGCCCCTGGGGAATCATCGCGAGTATGCGGTCCTTGTAGGGCGAGTCGGCCGGATTCATGTCCGTCTCTATCGGTCCAGGCTGGACGTTGTTGACGGCGATGCCGCGCGGCGCCAGGTCTATCGCCATGCCGCGCACCAGCGTCGCCACGGCCGCCTTGGTCATCGAATACACGCCGGAGCCCGGAAAACCGACCCGCATGCCGGCCACACTGCCTATCGTGACGATGCGCCCGCCCTTCTTCATGTGCGCGGCGGCCGCCTGCACGGCGACGAACACCGCGCGCACATTCACGTTCACCATGCGGTCGAACGCTTCCAGCGCATAGGTCTCCACCGACTCCAGATGCAGGATACCGGCGCTGTTGACCAGGATATCCAGCGCGCCGAAGTGGGCGACGGTCTGCTCGACGGCGGCTTGCAGCTCGGCGGCATCGGCGCTGTCGGCCTTGATGGCGAGCGCCCTGCCGCCGGCGGCGTTGATGGTGTCGGCCAGGTCGTTGGCCTGCGCCGCCGATGAGACGTAGGTGAAAGCGACGGCCGCGCCGTCCCGCGCCAGGCGTTTGACGGTGGCCGCGCCGATGCCGCGCGCGCCGCCGGTGACCAGTGCGACCTTGTTGTTCAGTGAGGTAGTCATAAAAATCCGTTCGATGTAGGTTTATGGATCGATCAGTCAAGATCAGGCCTCATCGTAGGTTTTCTGGATCGGCCAGTCAAGTAAACGTTTCGTGAGAAATTCAGGCGGCCCGCAGCGCCTGGATGGCAAAATCGGCAATGGCGCGCAGCGTGGCCATGTCGCAGCCGGCCTTGGCGCTGACCTTCATTCCGGCCAGCGTGGCGGCGATGAAGGAAACGGCATGGCGGATGTCCGTGCCGGCGGCCATTTCGCCGGCGGCGACGGCGTCGCGCAACACTTTCTCGACCGCGCCGTTGATGCGCGCACTGCTCACGCCACGCAGCGCATTGATCTTGTCGTCGCCGGTGCCGAATTCGCAGATCGCGTTGATGCCCATGCAGCCCTTGGCGTTATCGCGTTCGGGGCGCGAGGCGAAGGCCAGCAGCATATTGGCGATGGAGTCCAGCGCGGTATCGCCCTGCAGGGCGCGCAGCAGTTCGGTGGTGCTGGCGTCGTTGTACTGGCGCAGCGCTTCCAGGTAGAGCGCGTGCTTGTCGCCGAAGGTGTCGTACATGCTCTGGCGGCCGATCTGCATCGCTACGAGCAGGTCGGCGGTGGACGCGGCGGCGTAGCCTTTTTGCCAAAACACTTCCAGCGCCTGCTTCAGGGCGGTGTCGCGGTCGAATTCTCTTTGCCTGGCCATGCGGTCCTCTTGCGGTATGAATATCCGCATATTATGGACCAATTGGTCTGGAAATGCATTCAGGTGGCGTCGTGGAAGATCAGACCCAGCGTGTGACGCGCGCCGGCGCGCAGCCGGCTTACGCCGTGCCGCATCGCCACCCGGTAGACGCCGCGCGCGCCCTGCGCCGGACGATGGTTGACCGGGAAGATCACCATGTCGCCGCGCTTCAGCGGCACCACTTCCACCCGCGATTGCATGCGCGGCCGCTGTTCGGTCAGCACGAACTCGCCGCCTTCGAAGTCCTTTCCCGGTTCGCTCAGCAGCACCGCCGCCTGCAGCGGGAACACGTGTTCGCCGTACAAGTCCTGGTGCAGGCAGTTGTAGTCGCCGGGGCCGTATTGCAGCATCAGCGGCGTCGGGCGCTGCTGGCCGGCGGCGTGGCAGCGGGCCAGGAAGTCGGCGTGGTCCGGCGGGAAGCGCGCCTCCATGTCCATCACTTCGTGCCAATGGTTGGCGATGGCGGCCAGCGGCCCATACAGGGACTGGCGCAGCGCCGAGATCATCGCCGGCAGCGGGTAGCGGAAGTACTGGTACTCGCCGCTGCCGAAGCCGTGCTGCGCCATCACCACCCGGCTGCGGTACAGCTGCGGCTGTGCGTATTGCGCGGCCATGGCGACGCACTCCTCGGCGGTCAGCATGCCGGGGACGATCGCGTAGCCGTGCGCATTGAGTTCGTCGGCGATGGCTTGCCAGTCCAGCCCCGCCACGTGCACGCCGATGCCCGCCGCAGCAGCCACCAGCTTGCGCGCGTTGGCCTGCGCCAGCGCGACGGCGGCCGGATCCGAGGCAACGTCGGCGGCCGGATCCGCGACGGGCGCAAGCTGCGCGGCGGGCGCCACGCTGACCGGCGGCGTCTTGCGCGGCTTGCGCTCCGGCGCGCCGCCGCTGAAATCGAACTCGCCGTTTTTCACTTGCCCGCCTCCCGGTCCAGCAGCGCGGCCTTGCGGTCCACGCCCCAGCGGTAGCCGGAGATCGATCCATCGTTGCGCACCACGCGATGGCACGGTATCGCCACCGCCAGCGCGTTGGCCGCGCACGCCCCCGCCACCGCCCGCGCGCCCTTCGGCGAGCCGACCAGTTGCGCCAGCTCTGCGTAGCTCACCGTGCGGCCGGCCGGGATCCCGCGCAGCACCTGCCACACGCGCTGCTGGAACGCCGTGCCGCGCACGTCGAGCGGCAAGTCCAGGCCGAGCTCCGGCCGTTCCACCATGCCGACCACGCGCGACACCACCTGCTCGTATTCCGGTTCGGCGCCGATCAGTTCCGCCTTGGGAAAGCGGTCCTGCAGGTCGCGCACCAGCACATCCGGATCGTCGTCGATCAAGATCGCGCAGATGCCCTGTTCCGTGCTGGCCACCAGGATCGCCCCCAGCGAACAGGCGCCGATGGCGAAGCGGATCTGCGCGCCGCGTCCGCCGGAGCGGAAGGCGGTAGGCGTCATGCCCAGCACCGCCGGCGACTGCGCATAAAACCGTCCGCTCGAGTTGAAGCCGGCCGCATAGATCGCGTCCGTCACCGAGGCTTCCTGCGCCAGGCCGGCCTGCATGCGCCGCGCCCGCTGCGCGTTGGCATAGGCTTTCGGCGTAATCCCCGTCACCGCCTTGAACATGCGATGGAAGTGGAAGCGGCTGACGCCCACCGCAGCCGCCAGCGCGTCCAGGTCCGGCGCCTGCTCGGCTTCGTCGATCAGGCGGCAGGCCTGCGCCACGATGGCGGCCTGGCGCTCGGCCAGCGGCGGCTGGTCCGGCTTGCAGCGCAGGCATGGACGGAAGCCCGCCTGCTCGGCCGCCTCGCGGCTGTCGTGGAAGTCCACGTTCTTGCGCAGGGCCGGCCGCGCGCCGCACGACGGCCGGCAGTACACGCCGGTGCTGCGCACCGAATACCAGAACACCTCGTCGGCGCCGCCGTCGCGCTGCCGCACGGCGGCCCAGCGCTGCTCGTCGCCTTGGTAGGCGGCTTGCGGAATGACTTTATTTGCTGTCTTGCCCATCTCGGACTCCATGATTGGATAAGGAATGCATCCATCTTATCCAGCGGCCGGCGGCGACACACTCCGGCTCTTGCTTTCGAATTGTACGTCGTGCCGGAAAAATTGACGCAAAGATGTTCAACGAGCAACCATGCGATGCTAGAATAGCCCTCTGCCGCCAGTGGAGGCGTGCCTCGGAGAAGCCGGTTGAACGACGATCAGACCCTGCAAGACAGCACCCCAATTTTCCAGCGCATCAAGGACTATCTGGTTGCCCAGATCGCCGCCGGCACCTGGAAGGAAGGCGACGTGATCCCGTCCGAGCAGGCGCTGGTCAAGCAATTCGGCGTTTCCCGCATGACGGTCAACCGCGCCGTGCGCGAACTGACCGCCGACCAGATCCTCACCCGCCGCCAGGGTTCCGGCACCTACGTCGCCCAGCAAAAATACCAGGCCACGCTGCTGGAGATCAAATCCATCGCCGACGAGATCCGCGCGCGCGGCCACGCCCACCGCAGCAGCCTGCAGCAGCTGGAGCGGGTCAAGGCCAGCGACCTGCTGGCCAAGCAGTTCGACCTGCCGGCCGGCCACCCCCTGTTCCACTCGGTGATCGTCCACTTTGAAAACGGCGTGCCGATCCAGGTCGAGGACCGCTGGGCCAATCCGCTGTGCGCGCCCGACTACATGGAGCAGGACTTCGCCACCATCACGCCCAACGAATACCTGATGAAGGCGGCGCCGCTGCAGGGCGCCACCTACAGCATCGAGGCGCTGGCGGCCCCGCGCGACATCGCCGAGATGCTGGCCATCGATACCAAACAAGCCTGCCTGGTGCTGAAGCGCCAGACCCGCTCCGGCGGCCAGGTCGCTTCGATCGCCACCATGTGGCATCCGGGCCACCGCTACCAGTTCGCCGGCAGCTTCGCCCAGTAGCGGCCGTGGCTACCAGTCCGCAAGCCGCAACCAGCGTGGCGGCGTCCGCGCAGTGCAATTCGTTTCTTGCAACTTTCTCGACTAAAGCCAAAATTTCGATGCTATAGTTGCCCGGATACAGTACAGAAAGGGATGCTCTTGTTGCACTGCCGCCCCAGGTTGAGCCGTGCCGGTAGCTGGCGTCGCCTGCAGCGCAGGTTGCTGGCGTGCGCGCTCGTTCTGGCCGGCGCCGCCCACGGCGCGCTGGCGGCGGAAAAAGTCAGCATCCAGCTCAAGTGGCTGCACCAGTTCCAGTTCGCCGGCTACTACGCCGCGCAGGACCAGGGCTATTACCGCGATGCCGGCCTCGACGTCACCTTGCTGGAAGCGCGCCCCGGCGCCGATCCGCTGCAGACGGTGCTGGATGGCCGCGCCCAATACGGCGTCGGCAACACCTCGCTGCTGATGGCGCGCGCGCAGGGACTGCCGGTGGTGGCGCTGGCCTCGATTTTCCAGCATTCGGCCTCCGCGCTGCTGGTGCGCCACGGAGCGGACGGCAAGCCGCGGCCGTGGGCCGGCAGCCGCATCATGCTGGCGCCGAACAACGAAGAACTGACCGTCTTCCTGAAAAAGCAGGGCGTGCGGCTCGACAGCATGGTGCAGCTGGCGCACAGCTTCAACGTCGACGACCTGCTCGAAGGCCGGGTCGACGCCATGTCGATCTACATCAGCGAGGCGCCGTACGTGCTCAATCGCAGCAGCGTCCAGTACGAGATCGCGTCGCCGCGCTCGAAAGGCGACGACTTCTACGGCGACACGCTGTACACCACCGAGAGCGAGCTGCGCGAGCATCCGCTGCGGGCCCAGGCGCTGCGCGACGCCACGCTGCGCGGCTGGAACTACGCGATGGCGCACCAGGGCGAAATCGCCGACCTGATACGCGCCCGCTATCCCGAACGCCACAGCCGCGAACACCTGATGTTCGAAGCACAGCACATCGCCCCCCTGCTGGAGCAGGGCTTGATCGAGCTGGGCTACAGCAACCCCGAGCGCTGGCGCGCCATCGCCCGCGCCTACACCGAGCAGGGCATGCTGCCGGCCGATTTCAAACTGGACGGCTTCCTGTACCAGCCGCCGGCCGGCAATCCGCTGCTGCGCTACAGCGGCGCGCTGCTGGGCGCCCTGCTGCTGCTGGTCACGCTGGGCGGCTTCTGGCGGCTGCGCCTCCAGGCCGGCGCGCTGCGCGGCGCGCGGGCAGAACTGGGCAGCGCCGAGCGGCTGGCCAGCTTCGCGCTGGAAGGCTCCGGCGAAGGCCTGTGGGAATGGCAGCTCGATACCGGCACGCTGAAACTGTCGCGCCGCTATTGCGAACTGCTGGGCTACACGCCCGGCGAATTCGCGCCGACGCTGGCCGAATGGATGGCCTACGTGCACCCGGACGACCAGGCGCAGGTCGAGCGCGGCATCCAGTTCCAGCTGTCCGGCGGCGCCGAAGCGGGCACCCCGATCCGCAGCGAGCACCGCATGCGCACCGGCGACGGCGGCTGGAAATGGGTGCTGGCGCGCGGCATGGTGATGGAGCGCGACGCCGCCGGCAAGCCGTTGCGCGCGATCGGCACGCTGGCCGACATCAGCGAGCGCGCCGCCGACGAGGAGGCGCGCATGTGCGCCATCGTCGACGCCACGCCGGGCGCGATGCTGATCGCCGAAAAGAACGGCCGCGTGCGCCACGCCAACCCGGCCTGCGCGCGCAGCTTCGGCTATCACGGCAGCATGACGGGCCGCTCGATCGAGCAGCTGGCGCCGGAGGCCATGCGCAGCAACGGCCGCACGCGCGAGCTGTTCTCGCGCCCCAACCTGCCGGGCCGCGTGCTGAGCGCGATGCGCGCCGACGGCAGCAGCTTCCCGGCCATGGTCCACATCTCGCCGGTGCTGCTGGCCGGGCAGGAACTGGTGCTGCTGTCGCTGCGCGACATGACCCAGCGCCAGCGCGCCGAGGAGGCGCTGCACGCCAGCTCGGAACGCTACCGCCTGATCGTGCAGACCGCCGCCGAGGGCATCTGGATGACCGGCGCCGACGACCGCACCAGCTTCGTCAACCCGACCATGGCGCGCATGCTCGACTACGACGTCGAGCAGATGATGGGCCGCGCCATGACCGACTTCATGGACGACGACGGCCGCGCGCTGCTCAAGCAGCACCTGCAGCGCCGGCTGGCCGGCGAAGCCTGCCAGGGCGACGTCTGCTTCCTGCGGCGCGACGGCAGCAGTGTCTGGTGCCTGCTGTCGACCACCGTCATCAACTCCGACGCCGGCCACTACTCCGGCACGCTGGCCATGCTGACCGACATCACGGCGCGGCGCCGGGCCGACAGCGCGCTGCGCAGCTCCAGCCAGCGCCTGGCCTCGATCTTCAACGCCGTCACCAACGGCCTGGTGATGGTCGACGGCAACGGCGCCATCCTCGAAAGCAATGCCGCCGCCGCCGGCATGCTGGCGCATTCGCTGCCGATCGCCGGCGACCGCCTGTGGCTCGGCATGCGCGAGGACGGCAGCCAGTTCGACGCCGCCAGCCATCCGGTGCGGCTGGCCATCGTCACCGGCGTGTCGGTGCGCGACGTAGTCATGGGACTGGCGCGGCCGGACGGCGGCGTGTGCTGGATGTCGGTCAACGCCGAGCCCATCCTCGACGAGGGCGGCAGCGTGCACCTGGTGGTGGCCAGCCTGACCGACATCACCGACCGCAAGCGCGGCGAGGACCAGCTGCGCGAGCTGAACGAGCACCTGGAGGAGCGCGTGGCGATGCGCACCGAGGAGCTGAACCAGGCGCGCATGCTGGCCGAGGAAGCCAGCCAGACCAAGGGCCAGTTCCTGGCCAACATGAGCCACGAGATCCGCACGCCGATGAACGGCGTGATCGGCATGGCCTATCTGGCGCTGAAGACCGACCTCGATGCGCGCCAGCGCGACTACCTGGAAAAGATACGCTTCGCCGGCGAGCACCTGCTGGGCATCATCGACGACATCCTCGACATCTCCAAGATCGAGGCGGGCAAGCTGGAGATCGAGCAGGTCGACTTCGCGCTCGACCACGTGATCCAGACGCTGACCACGGTGGTCGCGCCCAAGGCCGCCAGCCGCGAGCTGGAACTGGTGTTCGACCTCGACCCCACGCTGCCGCGCGTGCTGCGCGGCGATCCGCTGCGGCTGGGCCAGGTGCTGATCAACTACGCCAACAACGCCATCAAGTTCAGCGAGAAGGGCCGCATCGAGGTGCGCGTGCGCCAGGTGGTCGGCGACGCCAACGGCTGCCTGCTGCGCTTCGAGGTCAGCGACTGCGGCATCGGCCTGTCCGAGACCGAGATCGAGAAGCTGTTCCAGTCGTTCCAGCAGGCCGACACCTCGACCACCCGCGAATACGGCGGCACCGGCCTGGGCCTGGCCATCTGCAAGCAGCTGGCGCAGCTGATGGGCGGCGACGTCGGCGTGCGCAGCCGGCCGGGCCACGGCAGCACCTTCTGGTTCACCGCCCGCCTGGGCATCAGCAGCGCGACGGTGCCGGCGCTGATCGACCGCGTCAAGGACGCCGCCGCCGAGCTGCTGGCCACCTCGCGCAGCGCCGCCGTCATGTCGGCGCTGAAGGACGCCCGCATCCTGCTGGTCGAGGACAACACCTTCAACCAGCAGATCGCGCTGGAGATGCTGGAGGAGGTCGGCTCGTCGGTGTGCCTGGCCAACAACGGCATGGAAGCGCTGGAACTGCTGCGCCAGACCGCCTTCGACTGCGTGCTGATGGACGTGCAGATGCCGCTGATGGACGGGCTGGAGGCGACCCGCCGCATCCGCGCCGACCCCAGCCTGGCCGACATGCGGGTGCTGGCGATGACCGCCACCGCCACCAACGAAGACCGGGTGCGCTGCATCGAGGCCGGCATGGACGACTTCATCTCCAAGCCTATCCAGCCCGCGCTGATGTACCAGACCATCGCCAACTGGCTGCCGGAGCGCCGCGCCGGCGCGCTCGATGCGGCGCCGCCGGCGTCGCGCACGGCGTTCAAGACCACCATGGGCGGCGACCCGGCGGTGATCGATTTATCGATACTGGCCAAGCTGCTGGGCTATCATCCGCACAAGGTGCGCAAGTTCGCGTTCAAATTCCTGCACAATACCCAGGACGGGCTGACCCAGATCGAACGCGCGCTGGCGCGCGGCGACCTGGCGGTGGCGCGCGAAGTGGGCCACCGGCTCAAGTCGCCGGCGCGCACGGTCGGCGCGCTGGGGCTGGGCGACCTGCTGCTGGAGCTGGAGCAGCTGCCCGCCGACGGCGGCCAGGAGGAGTTGCTGCGGCGCGCGCGGGCCTTGCTGGCGCAGCTGTGGCCGTTGCTGGACAGGATCACCGAACAAATCATGACCAACACCACTTTTGCCGACGACAATTAACCAGAGAGGATGCATGCGGGTACTGCTGCTGGATGACGACGCGTTCATGCTCGAACTGCTGGCCGACATGATCGCCGGCCTCGGGCCGCACGAGGTGCTGTGCGAAACCGATGGCCGCCGCGCGCTGCTCGAGCTGCGCCTGCGTCCGCCCGACCTGCTGATCTGCGACCTGAGCATGCCGGTGATGGACGGCATCGACTTTCTGCGCCTTGCGGCGGCGCAGCAATATCGCGGCTGCGTGGTGCTGTTGTCGGGCGTGGACGGCGCCGTGCTGAAGACCGCCGCCCGGCTGGCCGAGGTGCAGGGACTGGCGATACTCGACGCCTGCGCCAAGCCGCTGAGCCTCGACGCGCTGGGCGCGCTGATGGACCGCGCCGCAACACGCTGCGCCCCGCCGCAGGCCGGTCCGGGTAAATAGTTTAGAGGGTTTGTACAATCTGCCGCACATTTTTTAAAAATGGGTTATTATTTCAGCCATCCCCGCCTGCCGACCTTGTTGCCATCCCTTCCAAGACATTGAATTCGTGCAATTGGCCACCATCTGCTGCCTGTAACCCGGCAACGTTGAAGGCGATTGCAGGCAAAATGGCATAATCCCCAGGCGTTATTATCTAACTGAGATTCAACTGACCTCGATAGAGGAAACTATGAGCGAAAATATCAAACACATCACCGATACTTCCTTTGACGCAGACGTGCTGAAGTCCGACCGCCCGGTGCTGGTCGACTTCTGGGCCGAATGGTGCGGTCCTTGCAAGAGCATCGCCCCGATCCTGGAAGAAGTGGCCAAGGAATACGACGGCAAGATCCTGATCGCCAAGATGGACGTCGATTCGAACCAGGCGGTACCTGCCAAGTTCGGCATCCGCGGCATCCCGACCCTGATCCTGTTCAAGAACGGTGTCGCCGCCGCTCAAAAGGTTGGCGCAATGGCAAAAGGCCAGCTGACCTCTTTCATCGACAGCAATATCTAAGTAAGATAGCGTGATGCAGTAAGATCATGCTGTACCCAAATGGTGCCGCGCCCGCGGCACCGTTTAAATATAATTAAACAGACAACACCACGCAGTTCCCTCCCCTACCTTTACTTTCCCGTCACGGGACACTCAACACATATGCATCTATCTGAATTAAAGGCCTTACACGTCTCGGCATTGCTGGAGATGGCCATCGGTCTTGATATCGACAACGCGGCCCGCCTGCGCAAGCAGGAACTGATGTTCGCGATCCTGAAAAAGCGCGCCAAATCGGGCGAGCAGATCTTCGGCGACGGCGCCCTCGAAGTGCTGCCGGACGGCTTCGGCTTCCTGCGCTCGCCGGACGCCAGCTACATGGCCTCCACCGACGATATCTACATTTCCCCTTCGCAGATCCGCCGCTTCAACCTGCACACCGGCGACTCGATCGAGGGCGAAGTGCGCACCCCCAAAGATGGCGAGCGCTACTTCGCGCTGGTCAAGGTCGACAAGGTCAACGGCGAATCGCCGGAAGCCTCGAAGCACCGCATATTGTTTGAGAACCTGACGCCGCTGCACCCGAACGAGCCGCTGCGCCTGGAACGTGACATCAACGGCACCGAGAACATCACCGGCCGCATCATCGACCTGATCGCGCCGATCGGCAAGGGCCAGCGCGGCCTGCTGGTGGCGTCGCCCAAGTCGGGCAAGTCGGTGATCCTGCAGCACATCGCGCATGCGATCACCGCCAACCATCCGGACTGCACGCTGATCGTGCTGCTGATCGACGAACGCCCTGAGGAAGTGACCGAGATGCAACGCTCGGTGCGCGGCGAAGTGGTCGCCTCAACCTTCGACGAACCGGCCACCCGCCACGTTCAGGTCGCCGAGATGGTGCTGGAAAAAGCCAAGCGCCTGGTCGAGATGAAGAAAGACGTGATCATCCTGCTGGACTCGATCACCCGCCTGGCGCGCGCCTACAACACCGTGATCCCTGCCTCCGGCAAGGTGCTGACCGGCGGTGTCGACGCCAACGCGCTGCAGCGTCCGAAGCGTTTCTTCGGCGCCGCCCGCAACATCGAAGAAGGCGGTTCGCTGACCATCATCGCCACCGCGCTGATCGAAACGGGCTCGCGCATGGACGACGTGATCTACGAAGAATTCAAGGGTACCGGCAACATGGAGGTGCACCTGGAGCGCCGCCTGGCCGAGAAGCGTGTCTACCCGGCGATCAACCTGAACAAATCGGGCACCCGCCGCGAGGAACTGCTGATCAAGCCGGACCAGCTGCAGAAGATCTGGATCCTGCGCAAGCTGCTGTACTCGATGGACGAGATCGAGGCGATGGAGTTCATCCTCGACAAGATGAAGGCCACCAAGAATAACGGTGAGTTCTTCGACATGATGCGCCGCGGCGGTTAAAAACTGACCGCAGCTTCGTTGCAGCTCCTCGCTGTGCTATTCGCACTGTCTTCGTCGCTGCGTCCCGCTGCGCTCAGTTTTTAACACTTCGGCAATCATGATGAACAGGCAACCTCGGTTGCCTGTTTCCGTTTACAGCTGTATAATCGCCGATCGCATCAACTTTAACTCTGGCAAGTGAGCGGCAATCGGGTCACGAAGCAACATCGACCGACGAAGTGCTGTTTGGCTACCAAACTAACCGAGGCTTCAAATGAAACCAGAAATCCATCCAGATTACCGCGAAGTAGTGTTCCACGACCTGTCGTGCGACTTCAAATTCGTCACCCGTTCGACCATCCAGACCCGCGAAAAAATCGAGCACAACGGTAAAGAATACCCGTTGGTCAAGATCGAGGTGTCGGCTGAATCGCACCCGTTCTACACCGGTAAGCACAAAATCGTCGACACGGCTGGCCGCGTTGAGAAATTCCGCCAGAAGTTCGGTACCGTCGGTTCGAAAACCGCCGTCGCAGCCGGCTAATTTCAGCCGCTTCGATGAAAAAAGCAGCCTCTGGCTGCTTTTTTTGTTTGTTATCCCGTTTTCCTTCATACTCCCGTTCTACTCTCACTTGCACACCGATCGATGAAGCCAGTCCGTCTTCCCGCCGCCGCTACATTGGCATTGCCGCGCTGGGCTCTGTTTGCCCTCGGCCTGCTGTACATCCTGCCTGGCCTGCTCGGCCGCGATCCGTGGAAGAACGACGATGCCGCCAGCTTCGGCATCATGTGGACGATGGCCCACGGCACCTGGCAGGACTGGCTGTGGCCCAACATCGCCGGCTATTCGTGGCCGGAGGAAGGCCCGCTGGCGTTCTGGCTGGGCGCCATCGGCATCAAGCTGTTCGGCTGGCTGCTGGGCGACGTGCTGGCCGCGCGCGTGGGCACCGTCGGCATCTTCCTGCTGGGCGTGCTGTCGCTGTGGTACGCCACCTTCAATCTGGGCCGGCGCCAGGACGCGCAACCGCTGCGCCTGGCCTTCGGCGGCCAACCGGAGCCGGACGACTTCGGCCGCACGCTGGCCGACGCCGCCGTACTGATCTACCTCGGCTGCCTGGGCCTGCTGCTGCACAGTCACGAGACCACGTCCGAGGCGCTGCAGGTGTCGCTGGTGGCGCTGCTGCTGTACCGCACCGTGCGCTATGTCGAAGGCCCGTCGCTGCGCAACGCCGCGCTGAGCGGCCTGGCGGTCGGCCTGCTGACCTTGACGCGCGGCTGGGTCACGCCGGTGATGCTGATGCTGTCCCTGTTCGCCTGCACCCGTTTGCTCAACCAGCCCGCCATCCGCGCCGTGCGCGACCTGGGCGCCACCATCGCCGTCGGCGGCGCCGTGGCCGCGCTGTGGCTGCTGCCGGCGCAGCTGCTGCAGCCCTACCACCACCTGCCGCTGAACGCCTGGCTGGCCTGGAACCTGGACCTGTTCGGCCTGCCGAGCCGGCTGTCGCTCAAATTCTTCTTCCGCGTCGGCGTCTGGTTCTTCTGGCCGGCATGGCCGTTCGCCGGCTGGGCCGTGTGGGCCTGGCGCCGCCAGCGCCTGGCGCTGCACATCGTCGTGCCGCTGGCCTTCGTCACCATGGGCGCGCTGCTGACCTTGTTCAACGACGCGCCCGAGCAGGGCCAGCTGCTGGTGCTGCTGCCGCCGCTGGCGATCATGGCCGCCTTCGGCCTGCTGACGATGAAGCGCGGCGCCATCAACGCCATCGACTGGTTCTCGGTGATGGCGCTGACCTTGTGCGCGGCCGTGATCTGGGTGTTCTGGATCGCCAAGCTGACCGGCTGGCCGGCGCAGGCCGCCAAGAACGCGCTCAAGCTGGTGCCGGGCTTCCACCCGGAACTGGGCTGGATCGCGCTGCTGGTGGCGCTGGCGGCCACCGCCGGCTGGTTCGCGCTGGTGCACTGGCGCATCTCGCGCCAGCCGGCCGTGCTGTGGCGCGCCGTGGTGCTGTCGTCCGGCGGCCTGATCCTGATCTGGATCCTGCTGATGACCTTGTTCCTGCCGGACGTCAACTATTCGAAGAGCTATGCCAGCGTGGCGCGCCAGATCGCCGAGAAGCTGCCGCCGGACACCGGCTGCATCTCGACCAACGTCGGCCCGGCCCAGCGCGCCTCGTTCGCCTATTACGCGCACCTGCCGTTCGAGGGTGTCGAAGGCGGCCGCTGCAACCTGTTGCTGCTACAAGACAGCATCAAGCTGCGCGACGACCGCGAGATCCTGCCCGAGCATCGCGGCAAGCAGTGGGTGCTGCTGTGGGAAGGCCGCCGTCCGGCCGACCGCGAGGAACGCTTCCGCCTGTACCGCCGCGCTGATTAATCGTCCGCAGGCACGGCTGGGCGGCGGTGTTGCCGCTCAATTAGCATTGCTGCTATGCTTTTATTCAGAAAGCGGCCAGCCCATGCGTGTTACCACCCTGTCATTCGTCCTGTCATTCATCCTGTCGGCTGCCGGCCTCGGCGCCGCGCAGGCCGCGCCGCTGACCATCACCACCGAACACTCGCCGCCGGCCAGCATGCAGGGCCAGGACGGCGTGACCGGCCGCGAGACCGACAAGATCCGCGAGATGATGGCGCGCACCCGTACCGATTACAAGATCGACCTGCTGCCGTGGAAGCGCGCCTACATGATGGCGCTGAACCAGCCGCAGACGTGCGTGTACTCGACCTCGCGCACGCCGGAGCGCGAGCGCCTGTTCAAATGGGTGGGTCCGACCGACGAGGCCGAATGGCAGTTCTGGGGCCGCATCGACCACGAGTTCCCGCTCAAGACGATGGAAGACGCGCGCAAGCTGCGCATCGGCACCTACAACGGCGACGCGCTGGGCGACTATCTGCGCGACCAGGGTTACACCGTCGACCCGGTCAGCAACAATATGGTCAATCCGGAAAAGCTGCTGCTCAACCGCATCGACCTGTGGGCCGTCGCCATGCGCACCGGCGTGGTGGGAAGCAATCAGTTCCTATGGTCGGACAAGCTGGCGCCGCTGCTGGTGTTCAACCGCGTCAAGGTCTACCTTGCCTGCAACCAGTCGGTGCCGGACGAACTGGTCGCCCGGCTCAACGCGGCGCTGGCCGACATGCGCCGCGACGGCACCTTCGCCCGCCTGGAACATAAATACGAACACTGGCCCCAGCAGTCCAAGCCGTAACGGCCATCAACGCTTGGCCATGACCATGGTGTTGGCCGGCAGATGGGCGGCCATCGGCAGGCGCTCGTAGTTGTTGATGGTCAGCGTGTCGCCGGCTTCGGTGAACTTCATGCGGGTGCCGGTGTCGGTCACGAACTCGGCGGGACCGGTGGCGAAGATCTCCACTTTGGGCTGGCCCTTGACCTGCGCGTAGTAGTGGCCTACGCGGTTGCTGAAACGCAGCATGTCGCCATTGCTCAGCTTGTATGCGTACAGGTATTCGCTGAACTCGCTCGGCTCGATGTGGTAACGCGGTGCGCTGATTTTCACGCTCTCGCTGGCGGCTTCCTGGGCGGCCGAGGCCGGTGCGGCGGAAGCGATGGAGGCGATGGACAAAGCAGCGGCTACAGCCAGACTCAACAGAGTGGTTTTCATGGTGGTGCTCCAATAAGTTTTAAGTTACGTAGTTCAAAGGAGCCGCCGCTGCATAAGGGGTTCAGCGGTAGGGCAGGTTCAGAATAGCACCGGCTCCGGGCGACTACAGGGCAATGCGACGAACTGGCATTTCGCGGGAATAAATCGCGTTACAGCGCGACGAAATGCATACGGCTGAGTGATCAGCGGCGTGCCAGCATCATGGTGTTGGCAGGCAGGTTGCCGGCCAGCGGCAGCTTCTCGAAATTCGAGATGCCGATGGTCTCCGCCTCGTCGCGGAATTCGAAGCGCGTGCCGGCGTCGGTGACGAATACGCCCTTTGCCACCGGGAAGATCTCGACGCGGTCGCCGTGATTCAGCTGGGTGTAATAGTGGGCCATGCGCTGGCTGAATTCGACCACCTGTCCGTTCGTCAATTGATACGATTTTTTGTAGTCATGGAAGTCTTCCTGCATCATGTGATAGCTGCCTGGCGTGGCCTTGATGTGGACGCTGGTATCGGCGGCGTGGGCAAGCGACATCGAGCTCAGGACAAGGGCGGCGGCGATGCTGGACAGGGTGGTTTTCATGGTGTGCTCCGTAAGATTGTGAAGTGATAAATACTGCCGGGGAGCCACCGCTGTATTCATGGATCAGCGGTAGACAGGTGCAGATTAACAAACACCCTCGCGCCGGATCGGGCGTATGCGACGGGCGGTCGAACCGCGTGCGCCAATGGCAAAAAAGCGCGACAAGCGGTGCGCGCGGCAAGCAGAAAACAGCAGTCCCTGTTGCGCCGCGAAGTTTTTTTTCGGCCGGGCCGTCACAAACTCCCGCAGGCCAGCTATAGTCCCTATATGAGTTGCCTTACAGCATGTTTGTTTCGCAATATTGATTGCAACACCCCGGCAGCGCCCCACCTCGCGCGCCGGCCATAGCGGCCTCGGCTGCTGCGCCCCATCCCCGCGCTTCAGCCCGACATCAGCCGCACAGCCTCAGGTTGGACAGCGTCTATGTTTACTCTTCACAAACTTCAATCCGCGTTGCGTAACAATTACGTGCGCGCCGGACTGGCCGTGCTGGCCGTCGCGATCGCCGTGCTGCTCAGCTGGCGCATCGAGGTGCCGCAGGACGCCAGCCCGATGCTGCGCTCGCAGGACATCTCGCAGATCACCGCGCTGCCGGCCGAGCGCGAGCGCCTGGAATACCTGATGATCGCGGCGCCGCTGTCGGAAGCGCCGCGCTACGTGTTCAAGCTGCGCGACGATCCGCTGCTGTACGTGGTCAAGGTGCCGGCCAATACGCACCAGAGCCTGGAACGCGAAGTCCTGCTGCGCAACAACATCCCCTACGCCATCGCGCGCGACGACTACCTGGCGTCGCACAAGGCGGTGCTGCAGGACGAGGACGACAGCACGCTGTCGCGCGTGGGCGTGTTCCTGCGCCGCCACGCGGTCGACATCCTGCTGGTCGGCCTGGCGCTGTTCGTGGTGCGCCACGGCTTGCCCGGCATGGGCGTGTCGGCCACCGTGCTCAACCCCCAGCAGCTGGCCGGCAGCATGGACGACCTGATCGGCATGGAAGACATCAAGCAGGAAGTGCTGCACCTGGAAGACATGATCCGCAACCGCGCGGTGTACCGCGAACACGATATCGACAAGCCGTTCAACGTCATGCTGACCGGCCCGGCCGGCACCGGCAAGACCAAGCTGGCCGGCTACCTGGCCAAGCGCCTGAACGTGCCGCTGATCCAGGCCTCGGCCTCGGCGCTGGAGTCGGGCTATATCGGCGGCGGGTCCAAGGCGCTGCACGCGCTGCACCGCAAGGCTTGCGCGCGCGGCAGCTGCATCATCTTCCTCGACGAGGCGCAGACGCTGTTTGCGCCGCGCGGCCGCGGCGAAAAGAAATGGGAGGACGACACCGCCAACACGCTGCTGGGCTTGCTCGACGGCGTGCGCAGCGACAAGGGCGCCGGCGTCATCTGGATAGTCGCCTCCAACTTCGACGACGCCTCGTCGCAGATGGACGAGGCGATGCTGCGCCGTTTCTCGGTCAAGATCAATTTCCGCCTGCCGAACAAGAGCGAGCGGCGCGAGCTGCTGCGCAGCTTCCTGTCGCGCAAGGCCGACGGCTGCGTGGCCTGGGACCGGCTCAACCTCGACCACGTGGCCGAGATCACCGCCAACCTCAGCCCGGCGGTGCTGCAGACGGTGGTCGAGCGCGCCAGCATGATCGCGATCCAGGAGCACACGGTCATCGACACCGACCTGATGTTCCGCGCCTTCGAGCGCGCCACCATCGGCCTGACCGACCGCGCCACCACCGCCGAGAAGACCCGCCAGCGCGAGCGCGTGGCCCTGCACGAGCTGGGCCACTTCTTCATGCAGATCGACCCGTGGCTGCGCCAGGGCATGCCGCTGGCGCAGGTCAAGGAACGCTCGCCGCTGCTGAAGATCAGCACCGAGTCGGTGTCCAAGCTGGGCGCGCTGGGCTACGTGCTGTCGGCGTCGGACGACGTCGCGCTGCGCACGCTGGAGGAGCTGGAGCGCGACGTCATCCAGCTGTATGGCGGCGTGGCGGCGGAGGAATTGTTCTACGGCGCGCGCGGCATCTCGGTCGGCAGCCAGAACGATATCCAGAAGGCCACCTCAATGCTGGACATGATGGTCAACCAGCTGTCGATGTATTCGCGTTCGAAACTGGATTACCGCCAGTTCAAGAACCAGGAACGCGACCTCGACCAGGTGCAGGCCAAGGCCGATGAGCTATACACCTACACGCTGCAGGCTATCGCCGACTACCGCGTGCAGATCGGCGAGCTGAAGGAGGTGCTGATGGATCAGTACGTTCTATCGAAAGACGCCATCTTCGCGCTGCTGGAACGGCAGAACCTGGACCTCGCACACCCTGCCTAGAGGCCGGGGCAGCCTGCGTGCAAGCGCAATGTCGGCGGATGCACCGGCGGATGCGCCGGCGCGATTGCAGCTGCGGCTTCAAGGCGGCTAGCCGCAGTTCCAGCGCGTCCAGCCGCTGCTGCACGGCGTCGAGCCGTTGCTCCAAGGCGCAGAGCTGACGCTCAACAACGTCGAGACGTGCAGCACAGCCAACCAGTTCGATGCGCATTTCCATGCCGCCTCCCCGACCATCAGGAAGCAATTATCTGTCCGCGGCAGGCAGGCGCCGATTGATCTGCATCCAGGTGCGCTCAAAAACCTAGACCTTCATCGGCAGGATCACCATCTGCAAACCTTCCAGGTGTAGCCGGCGCTGGGCGGCCAGCGCCGCCTGGTTGTGCAGCAGCCGCGTGAACCAGTTGTCCGACGAGAAGATCAGCTTGCTGGTAAAGAAGATCGCATGCGGGAACTCGCGGCTGATTTCCTCGCACATGCGGGTCACCTCGTCGACCGCGTCGGTGCCGAAGCCCAGATAGGACGAGGCAGCCATACCGTGGCTGTGGCAGAAGTCGACGAAGAACTCCAGCGTCTCGGCCGCCTCCTCGCGCATCTGCTCCAGCGCGCCCTCGCCGCCGTAGGCATGCGAATCGACGGTGCGCGCATTGACGAACAGGAAATTCTTGAAGTGGTTGGGGAACATGCGCTGCACCCACAGCAGCGCGTGCAGGCCGCCGCCGCGCGAGGTGCCGACGATGAACACGGCGGTCTGCGCCTCCGGATCCGGTTCGATCTCTTCCGTGTTGGGACCGAACGGCTGGCTGGCGAACACCTCGTCGACCGAGTGGATCGCCTGCTTGGTGGCGCGGTAGTGTTTGCGGATCAGCACGCACAGGCCGGCGATGGCGCCGATGATCAGCGCGGTCGCCCAGCCGCCCTCGGTAAAGCGCTTGACCAGCAGGATGGCCAGGATGCCGGCGCAGATGACGAAGCCGATGGCCGACAGCAGCAGCCGGCGCTTCCACTGCGTGCCCTTGCTGCGGTTGCGCGACCAGTACAGCACCAGGCCGAACAGCGAGATGGCGAAGGTCAGGAACACGGAAATCGAATACAGCACCACCAGCAAGGTCACGCTGCCGCCGGTGCCCCACAGCACGGCCAGCGCCGCGATGCCCATCACCAGGATGCCGTTCTGCGTCACCAGCCGCGTCGACAGGTAGCGGAACTTGTGCGGCACCCACGAATCGGCCGCCATGTTCGACAGCACCGACGGCCCGCCGAGGAAGCCGGTATTGGCCGCCACGAACAGCAGGCCGGCCTCGAACGCCAGCACGATCACCAGCAGCATCTGGTTGACCACCTCGCCGCCCAGTCCCATGCTGGCGATGATGGTCTTGAAGGTGGACGCGTTGAGCGTCTCGCCGGGCATCGGATGGGCATCCCACAGCAGGTACAGCAGGATGATGCCGCCGGCCGTGAACGCCAGCGACAGCGCCATGTACAGCATCGTCATCTTGCCGGTGCGCACGCGCGGCTCGGCCAGCAGGTTGACGTTGTTCGACACCGCCTCCAGGCCGGTGTAGGTGCCGCCGCCCTGCGAGTACGCCAGCAGCAACATGCCGGCCACGCCGACCCAGCCGATCTCGCCGGCCAGCTTGCCGGTGTCGGCCATGGTGTTCGGTATCAGCGCCGGCAGGTGGGACGCATGGGCGAAAATGCCGTAGACGATTAACACCAGATGGGTGGCGACGAAGCCGAGGAAGATCGGCAGCAGGATCTGGATCGCCTCCTTCAGGCCGCGCAGGTTCATCACGATCAGCAGGCCGATGAAGAACACCTCGGCCCACAGCTTGTAGGGCTGGAATCCCAGCGGCAGGAACGACGCCAGCGCGTCGACGCCGGAGGCGATCGAGATGGCGATGGTCAGCACGTAGTCGAGTATCAGCGCGCAGCCGGAGATCAGGCCCAGGTAGGGGCCGACCAGCTTGGTGGCGACGCGGTAGCCGCCGCCGCCGGTGGGAAACAGTTCGATCACCTGGTTGTAGGCCAGCGCGATGATGAAGACGGTCACGGCGGTGGCGATGGCCATGTAGAGGCCGAGATGGGTGTGCGTGCCCAGCGCGCGGAAGGTTTCCTCGGGGCCGTAGGCGGAGGAGGACAGGCCGTCGGCGCCCAGTCCGACCCAGGCCAGGAAGGCCACCAGCGCCATCGAGTGGCGGGTTTCGCTCTTCATCGGATCGAGCGGTTTCCCCAGGATAATCTCGCGTATCTTATTGTTTTTCATGCATCTGCTGCCGGCGCGGAACCGGCGAAAGCTGGTGGTAGCCGAGATGATACTCGCTTCGCGGCGGCAGAAATACTTATCGAAATATAAAAATTCCGTAGCATGGGTTGCGGCGGGGGGGCAAATCGGGGATAATGCGGGTCGCGTTGCCTCGGTGGTGGAACTGGTAGACGCAGCGGACTCAAAATCCGCCGCCGCAAGGCGTGCCGGTTCGATTCCGGCCCGAGGCACCATGAATACGCGTGACACAGTGTTACCCAACATCAAACCCGCTTCTCTCATCGAGATCGCGGGTTTTTTTGTTGCCCTCTGTTTCAGGGCGCGTTACCGGGCTGATCTTATGTTTTTTAACAAACCCATCAGAATAATGCGCAAACTCCCTGGGAAGCTTGACACGAATAAAGATGCAAAATAGTCTACTTATTTAGAGCATCGCCCTGGCGATCATAATTTAAGAGACGGCAATGAGAAACAGCTTCCAAAAGAAGACGCTGCTTGCGGCGGCTTTGTTCTATTCCACCCTCAGCGCCCACGCTCAGCAAACCACGGCACCGGAGACAGCACAGCGCGTGGTCGTCACCGGCCAGAAAAACGCATCCGGTTGGTTCAAGGCCGTCAGCCAGCACTTCATTGTTTTCTCCAACACCAGCAACGACGACGTCCGGCAGCTGCTGGACAATATGGAAAAGCTGGACTACGTGCTGCGGATTTATACCCACGACTTCATCAGCGCCAGCCCCTCGCGGCAAAAAATGACGCTGTATTACCACGACGGCATGGTGGGCTTCAACGCGGCCGTCCGCGACGAGCCGGAAGAGGCCGTCGGCCTCTACAACAGCTGCGGCGGGGGCGTACAGGGCTACGGCGTCCAGCTGGAGCGCGTGGCGAGTTTGAGCAATCCGCAACTGGCGAAGCATGCGCTCAACAACACCCTGTCCTACGCTTTCGAGGCGTATGCGCGCCACTTCCTTTATCGCTATACCGATATCCGCTCGCCGTCCTCTTACATTGATGGCTTTGCCCAATACTTTTCGGCGCTGCGCTTCACCGACAATCAAATGTCACTCGGCCGGGTGCCGCGCGGCGTGTCGCGCTATATCTATTTCATCGACAGCGGCCACAGCTACCGCCTGAAATATCAGGACATACTCGACCAGGCCGAGACCAAGGACCCGCTGCCGGCCGAGCGCCTCGAATTCCTGGCCAAGTCCTGGGTGCTGACCCATTACATGATGTCGTCCATCGACAACCAGTCGAAGCGGAACAAGTACCTCAACCTCGTGCACCAGGACGTCCCCGCCGGCAAAGCCTTCGAGGAGGCCTTCGGCGTGAAGGTGACCGACCTTGACACCGCGATGTGGCGTTACCGGCTCAAGGGGGTGGAGGTGAACCAGGTGGAGATACCCGAACTTCCGGTCGCCTCGATCGAGTTCACCAGCCTGCCTGAAGCGGTCACCGACTTCGTGCTGGCCGAGGCCGCCCTGGCGTCGTGCCCGGATAAAAAAGCCGGCCTGGCCTTGCTGCGGACAGTGACCCAGCATCCGGGCGGCATACCGAATAACGACGCGGCCAGGCTTACCGTGAGCCGGGCGCAGATCAACTGGGGCAATGCCGGGGACACGCTGCCCTATCTGACCGAAGCCACGCGCAAGGACGCCGGCAATGCCGAGGCGCTCACGTTGCTCGGCCTGGCGAATCTGCGACTGGCCGAGCAGCACAAGGATGCTGAGCGCGCAGCGTATCTTCAAGCCGCGGGCGCGCATCTGTCGCGTGCGCGCAGCCTGGCACCAAAATCGGCCGAGGCGGCGTTCGCGTTTTACCAGGTGCAGATGCGCGCGGACGCTCAACCGAGCCAGCAGGCATTGGACGCGGCGATCTCCGCCTGGCACAACGCGCACGAGGTCAACCAGTATGCGCGCTCGGCTGCGCTGGCGCTGGCCTATCTTGGACGTGGTCCGGAAGCGGACAACGCCTTGACGCTGCTGGCGCATAATGCGCGCGATCCCGACATGGCCGGTTGGGCGAAAACCTGGCAAGCCAGGCTGTCCACCAGCGTCGCCCGCGCCGATCTGGTGGCGGAAATGCGCAACGAAACCTCCGGCGCGTTCAAGGAATGGACCGTCGCCAGCGAAGACCTGATGCGGATTGTGGAATACAACGCGGGGATTGAAGACAGCCGCAAATATCTCGACGCGCTGCGCATGTCCAGCCCGATATCGGAGAAAAGCCAGTTTATTACTCCGAACAGGAGATAGCAGACTCCACAATCAATCCGCCGCGTAAGCCAGCTTGGCCGGCAGCACCAGGTGCCATTGGGTGCCGCCGGCGCCGCTGGTCAAGGTCAGCGCGGCGCCGATCCGTGCAGCGCGTTCGCGCATGCCTATCATGCCGAAGTGGCCGCTCAGGTGGCCCGCTTGCTGCACTTCCGCAGCGATGCCATGGCCGTTGTCGCAGATCGTCATCGTGAAATCATCCTTGCCATAAGCGACGCCGAACGTGACTTCCGTCGCGCCGGCATGGCGCGCCGCGTTCAGCAGGGCTTCGCGCGCGATCGCGAACAGCTCTTCAAACACCACCGGATGGAAGCGCAGCGCCTTGCCGCCGCATTGCGTCACCAGCATCGTGCCCTCGCCGTACTCGCCGCGCACGGCCACGCTCACCGCCGCCACCAGCTCGGGCTGGCGCAACGTGCTCAGGCGTAGCCCCTGCACGCGGTCGCGCCCCTCGGCCAGCGCCTGTTCCGCCAGTTGCAGGGAGCGCTCCATCTCCTCCTTGGCCGGCTCGTCGGCGGGCAGGCGCTGGAACGCCATGTGGATTTTCAGGATCAGCCCCTGCACCGTCTGCAGGAAGGTGTCGTGCAGCTCGCGCGAGATGCGTTCGCGTTCGTCGAGCCGCTCCTCGAAGCGCGCGCGGATCTGCCGGTCCACCTGCGCCAGCCGCAGTTTGTACAGTCCCCACAGCGCCATGCCGAACAAGGTGACGCACAGCGCGCGGAACCATTCGGTCTGGTACGGCGCCGGCTCGACGACGAATTGCGCCGTCGTCTCGCCGCTGCTCCACACGCCGTCGTTATTGGCGGCGCGCACCTTGAAGCGGTACTCGCCCGGCGGCAGGTCGGTGTAGGTGGTGCTGCGGCTGGTGCCGGCCTCCTGCCAGTCGCCGTCGACGCCGTCGAGCCGATAGCGGAACCGCATCCGCTCCGGCATCGTCAGGCTCAGCGCGGTGTAGTCGATCTGCACGCGGGACGGATGGGGCGGCAGCCTGGCGACCGCGCCATCGTCCAGCGGGTAGACCACGCCGCCCGACGTGATGCGGCGTATGAGCACCGGTGGCGGCAAGGTGTTCTTGTGCGCCCGGGCCGGGTCCAGCCAGAACACGCCGGCGGTGGTGGTGAACCACAGCCTGGCGTCGCTGCCGGCCACGGCGGACGGCAGCGGCGCGCTTTGCGTGGCCGCGCCGCGCAGGCCGTCCTTGTGATCGAGGCGCTGGAAGCGCACGCGATAGCCGGGATCGCGCGCCGCACGCTCCAGTTCCGCGTCGTCGATGGCGGTGATGCCGGCGATGCCGTTCATCCACAGCGTGCCCCGCGCATGGAACATGCCGGATACGCCGTACAAGCCATCCCCGCCCACGCCGGTCACGCGCTGGAACTTCGCGCCGTCGAAGCGGAACAAGCCGTTCTCGCCGCTGACCAGCATGTCCTTGCCGACTTGCAGCATCTGCAGCGCGACGCCAACCTGCAGGCCGTCTGCCTCGCCGAACACGCGCAGCCTGCCCTGGTCCAGCACCGCAACGCCCTTTGTGCCCAGGCCCAGCCACATGCGTCCCTCATTGTCGCGGTACAGCAGGTTGGCCAGAGTCGGCTCGGGCACGCCGGCGGGCCGCAGCCACGCGCCGTCGTGCAACTGGTAGACGCCGCGGCTGCGCACCGCGACCCACACATCGCCGGCGCGGTCGCGCGCGATGCTGTAGATATTCAGTCGCGGCGGCAGATTGTCCGGCAAGGGCAGGCGCTCGCGCTTGCCGCCCTGTTCATGCCACAGGCCGCTGCGCGTCGCGGTCCACAGGCTGTCCGGCGTTTCGCGCCACAGCACGGTCACCTCGTCCAGGTCGGATTCGCTTTCCGGCGGCAGCGTGGCGAAAGCGGCGCGCTGCGGCGCGGCCAGCAGCGTCTTGCCGACCCACAGTCCGCCGTCCGGGGCCGAGGCGATGGCGGCGCTGTCGCCATGCACCTGCGGCAGCGCGACGCCCGACAACAGCTGCGGCCGGAAGCGGTCCAGTCCGCTCTCGGTGCCGATCCAGACATTGCCCTCGCGGTCCTGCAGGATGAAGTTGGGCATTGCGCCGCTCAGGCCCTGCGCCATACCGAAGTTTGCGCTGGCGCCTTCCGGACCGACCCGCGCCACGCCGCTGTCGCCGACCACCCACAGATGCCGGCCATCGCGTTCGAACAACATGGTGCCGCCGGCGTAGCGCGGCGCCGGCCAGCCGGGCGCTGGCCGGCCCACGCCGGGCCCGGCCAGCGCCGTGACCTCGGCCTTGGGCCCGCCCACGCTCCACACGGTGCCGTCCGGCCCCTGCGTCAGCCGGCCTATGCCGGCAGGACCGGCGAGCTTGGCGAATCCGGCTGCCCCCGCCGCCAGCTCGTAGGCGCCGCTCTCGCACTGCGCCCACAGGTTGCGCTGGCGGTCGCGCAACAGGGTGCACATGGTTTCCGGCGCCTTGAACTGCGGCCCGGCCTTTGCCCAGCGCTTGCCATCGAACAGCCACAAGCCGCGTGCCGTGGCCAGCCACAGGCGGCCGGCGGCGTCCTCCTCGAAATCCACCGAGCTGCTGGGCGGCAAACCGTCTTCCTGGCCGTAGTTGCGGACCTTGCCGTTCTGCCAGACGCTGGCGCCGCCGTGCCGGTAGCCTATCCACAGAGCGCCGGATTCGAGCAGACGCATGCCCCATAAATTGTTGGAACGGAAGCGCTCGCCCTTGCCTTCGAAGCGCTCGAAGGTCACGCCGTCAAAACGGTACAGGCCGCTCGACGCGGCCAGCCACAGCCAGCCGTCCGGCGTCTGCGTCATCGCGATGATGTAGGGCGGCGCGCCGTCCTTGGCGGTCCAGCTGGTATGGTGGGCGTCGATGGGCAGCGCCGGCGTTGCCAGCGCGTGGGCCTGCATGCAGCAGGCCAGCAGCAGCGCGCAGGCCGCGCGGAATATGACAGTCGGTGGTTTCATGGCGCCATTCTATCTGTGAGACATCCGCGCTCGGCTAGAATAGAGCGATGCCTCCAGCCAAACTTCCCAAATTCCCCGGCCCGCTGACCGCGCGCGGCGCCGTACTGGCCATACTGATTTCCGATGAAGACCAGACCGGCGCGCCGCCGCTGCAAGGCCGCACGTCGCTGGCCGCCATCGTCAAGACGCTGAAACGCAAATACAACTGGCCGATCGAGATCAGCAGCTTCCCCTCCAACAGCGGCGACGGCCGCGCCACCTGGGCCACCGTCTACAGCCTGCCGCCGGCCGTGATCGCCAAAGCACTCGACAGCGGCGGGCGCGAATGGCTGGAACGGCGCGATGCGGCCAGGGCCGCGCCGTAACAATTGCTTACTCTGGAAACACTTTCTGCGTCACCGCCGGTTCTCCCCGGCTCGTTATAGGAGCAAGCGCCACCGAGGCGTATCACTGGAGAGAACAACATGACCACCACCGCCACCACCACCCGTATCCACCCAATGATGGCTGTTGCCGCCGTGTCGCTGACCCTGGTCAGCCTGGTCGGCGCCGCTTCGATCGCCGGCCTGCTGCCGAATTCGCACGCATCGGTCGACACCGCCCCGACGGCCGCGACCACCATGCCGCCAGCCACGCAGCAACTGGCCGCCCAGCCTGCGGCTCCAGCAGCTCCGGCGGTGGTGCAGCATCGCACCGTGGTGCATCACACCTACGCCCCCAAGCCTGTCAGCCAGAACGACGGCTATGCCCAATCGTCGCCAGCCCCGGCTCCGGCACCGGCGCCGGCCGCCCAGAACAGCCCGCTCGGCATGGGTCTCGGCGCGGTGGTCGGCGGCTTGATCGGCAACCAGGTCGGCGGCGGCAAGGGCCGCACCGTGGCGACCATCGCCGGTGCAGTTGGCGGCGCCTACGTCGGCAACGAAATCGCCAAGAAAAACCCGTAACAGTCCGGCGGATCCGCTCCGGCCTTGACCAGGTTCAAGGCCGGAATTTATTTCCCGGTGGAAAATATGACATAATGTACGCCGCATCATCACCGGACAATATTGTCGTCATGACCACGCCCATCGAACAACACGAAGACCCCCGGCAATTTTGGGAGCAGCGCGTCAAGGCCAGCCGCTGGCTGATCATGAAGACGTCCATGCTGGGCGCGCTGGCGGCCGTCCTCGGCGTGCTGGGCCAGGGCTGGCTGGAAGACGCCAGTCCGATCTTCCCCTTCATCAGCCAGAACTACGGCATCTGGCAGGGCGGCTACCTGCTGGCCCTGCTGGTGATCTTCCTGATCTGGGCGGCGGCCATGCTGCAAAAGATGAGCCTGCTGCAGAACAGCAAGCAGGGCCGCGCCATGCAGCAGCGCATCGACGAACAGAACGAGCGCATCGCGCAAAAGAAGCTGGAAGCGAAAGAACGCCGCGAGCAGGAACTGAAGGAAAGGGAAACCTCCCCTTCCTTCTTCAAGAGTTCCGCCCGCAGCACCAAGTTCGACTACTAACTCACTCGTAGCGCAGGCAGTCCACCGGCAGCAGCTTCGACGCCCGGCGCGCCGGATAGAAGCCGAAGAACACCCCCACCAGGCTGGAAAATCCGCAAGCCACCACCACCGCCTGCAGCGTGATGAAGACGTCGAACTTGCCGGTCGACGTGATCGCCGCCGCCGCGCCGGTGGCCAGCAGTATGCCGAAGATGCCGCCCACCAGGCAGATCACCACCGCCTCCGTCAGGAACTGCAGCAGCACGTCGCGCGGCTTGGCGCCGATCGCCATGCGGATGCCGATCTCGCGCGTGCGCTCCGTCACCGACACCAGCATGATGTTCATGATGCCGATGCCGCCGACGATCAGCGAGATGGCGCCAATCAATCCCAGCAGGGCCGCCAGGCCGGCGCTGATCTTCTGCGCCGTCTCGGCGAACGAGGCCAGGTTGTCGATGCGGAAGTCGTCCGGCTGCTCGTACTTGATGTGGTGGCGGTCGCGCAGCGTTTCGTTGATGTCCTGGATCGCATCCTGCAGATTGCCGCCGGACTTGCCCTGCGCGACCACGTAGTGCACGTTGCCGGGGAACGGCAGCCGCACCAGGTTGGCCGCCGACGCCGTGATCGGCACCAGCACGTAGTCGGACAGGTCGCCGCCGTCCACCTGCTTGCCCTCGCCGTACAACACGCCCACCACCTGGAACGACACGTTCTCGATGCGGATGTACTTGCCCAGCGGGTCGACCTTGTAGAAGAACTGGTCGGCGATCTTTTTGCCGATGACCACCATGCGCGAGGCCGCGCGCACATCGGCCTCGCTGAAGGCGCTGCCCTTGTCGACCTTCCAGCCGCGTATCTTGAACATGGCCGGCGTCACGCCATGCACCGTCTTCGACGCGTTCTCGTTGCCCACCGCGAGGTTGAAGCCGCCCTGCAGCACCGGCGCCGCGCCGGCCAGCGACGGCAGCGCGTTCAGCGCCGCCGCATCGGCCATCGTCAACGCAGGCGCCGCGCCGCTGCGCATGCGCTGCTGCTGGGCGCGGTCGCCGCCCGGCGAGACGAACAGCATGTTGGTGCCCAGCTGCTCCAGCTCCTTGGCGATGAAACGCTTCATGCTGTCGCCCACCGCCAGCAGCAGCACCACCGACGTGATGCCGATGATGATGCCCAGCATGGTCAGCAGCGTACGCAGGCGGTTCGCCATCATCGAGCGAAACGCCTCCACCACTATCTGTAAAGGATTCATATGATTTATATAGTTATCGGTTCGTGGCGGGTCACCGACTCCGCCCCCAGCAGTTTCAAGCCCTCGGCGGCGGGACCGTCGTACAGCACATGGCCGTCCTTGAGCCGCATCAGCCGCTTGGCGTAGGCCGCGATATCCGGTTCGTGCGTCACCAGCAGGATGGTGATGCCGCGTTCCTCGTTCAACTGCTGGAACGAGCGCATGATCTCCTCGCTGGTCTGCGTATCGAGGTTGCCGGTCGGTTCGTCGGCCAGGATCAGCGGCGGATCGCCGACCAGCGCGCGGGCGATCGCCACGCGCTGCTGCTGGCCGCCGGACAGCTGGTTCGGCGTGCGCTTCGCATACTCCTTCAGGCCCACGCGTTCCAGCTCCACCAGCGCCTTGGCGTGCGCCTTCGAGCGCGACACGCCGGCATAGATCAGCGGCAGCGCCACGTTCTCCGCCACGCTCATGCGCTTGATCAGATTAAAGCTCTGGAACACGAAGCCGATGGTGCGGTTGCGGATGGTGGCCAGTTCGGCGCGCGACAGGGTCAGCGTGTCGACACCGTTCAGATGGTAGCTGCCGCCGGTAGCCTGGTCCAGGCAGCCGAAGATGTTCATCAGCGTCGACTTGCCCGAGCCGGACTGCCCCATCACGGCGAGGAAGTCGCCGCGCGGCACGGCCAGGTCGATGCCGAACAGCACCTGCGTTTCCACGTTGCCGGAGAAGTAGCTCTTGGTGACCTTGCGGATATCGATCAGCATTTCCGGCGCCGTCACATGTCACCCTGCTTGTCGTTGATCGCGCGGGTGATGACCTTGTCGCCCTTTTTCAATTCGCCGCCCAGCACCTCGGTGTAGCGGAAATTCGACAGGCCGATACGGATGTCCCGGGACACCGGCTGGTTCTTGGCGTCCAGCGTGTAGATCTTGAACGAGCGCGCCAGCTCGCTCTTGCTGCGGAAGGCGGCGTCGTCCTCCGGCGGCTGCGCTTCGGCGACGGCGGCGGCCGATGCGGAGGCGCTGGCCGAAGCCGAAGCCGATCCTCCTGCGGATCCTGCGGCGGCCTTGGCCAGCTTGGCCTGCTTCTCCACTTCCTCGTCGCTGAGGCGGAAGCGCAGCGCGGCCGTCGGGATGCGCAGCACCTGCTGGCGGTTGCCGACCAGCAGCCGCACCTGCGCCGTCATGCCCGGCTTGAGCAGCTCTTCCTTGTTGTCCACGTCCAGCACCACGTTGTAGGTGACCACGTTCTGCACCACGTTGGCGGCGAGGCGGAACTGGCGCATGCGCGCGGAAAATTCCTTGTCAGGATAGGCGTCGACGACAAAGCGCGCCTCCTGCCCTTCCTTCAGCGAACCGACATCCGCCTCCGACACGCTGGTGTCGATCTGCATCTTGGTCAGGTCGCGCGCGATCTGGAACAGGGTCGGCGTGGTGAACGAGGCCGCCACCGTCTGCCCCAGGTCCACCGTGCGCTTGATGATGACGCCGTCGATCGGCGAGCGGATCACGCTGTTGTCGAGGTCCGCCTGCGCGCGCGCCAGCTGCGCCTGCGCCAGCTGGATGTTGGCCTGCGCCACGTCGACTTCGCGCTTGGACTGGTCCAGCGCCAGCGGCGAGATGAAGCTCTGCGTCACCAGCGTCTGGTTGCGCTGGTGCGTGGCCTGCGCCAGCCGCAGGTTGGCCCGCGCCGACGCCAGTTGCGCCTCGCCCTGGCGGATCTGCGCGTTGAAGATGGTCGGGTCGAGCTTGAGCAGCACCTGGCCCTTTTTCACGTGATCGTTGAAATCCGCCTTCAATTCGCTCACCGTGCCCGACACCTGCGAGCCGATGTTGATCAGCGCGACCGGGTTGATGGTGCCGGTGGCCGTCACCGTCTGCGTGATGTTGCCGGTATCGGCGGCGGCGACGCGGAAGCGCGGCGGCTCGACCACCGGAGTCTTGCTTTTGGAATACCAGGCGGCGCTGGCGCCGCAGATGATGAGCAGGCCGACGGCCAGCACGATTTTCTTCTTGGTCAGGAAAGCCATCGTTTCTGTAAGTCCCATAGGTGAAATCCGGCGATATGCGGATCAGCACGGCAAGTATTATTGAGTTTTGCAAAATATGCAATCAGGCCGGCGCAAGGCCATCCCTCCCTCAGGGGAGAGGCAACCACTACCAATGGGCGTACCCGCGGCCGCGATTCGATCCTACGATGGTTCACCTCTTCCACTTCAAAAGGCAGGACATCATGAACAATAACGATAAAGAGCAGGTCAATCCATCGCGCCGCTCCGCCATGGTCGGCAGCGCGGTTGCCGCCGCCGCCGCAGTCGCCACCGCGCTGCCGCTGGCGGCTGTCAGCACCGACAGCCAGGCCGCCACCGGCAAAGTGGCCAAGACCGCCAGCACCATCACCACCCGCGACGGCGTCGAGATCTACTACAAGGACTGGGGTCCGAAGACCGGCCAGCCGGTGGTGCTGAGCCACGGCTGGCCGCTGAACGCCGACAGCTGGGAATCGGCGGCCTTCCATCTGGCCAACAACGGCTTCCGCGTCGTCACCCATGACCGCCGCGGCCATGGCCGCTCCAGCCAGCCCTGGGACGGCAACGACATGGACCACTACGCCGACGACCTGGCGCAGCTGATCGAGGCGCTGGACCTGAAGAACATCATCCTGGCCGGCTTCTCCACCGGCGGCGGCGAGGTGGCGCGCTACGTGGGCCGCCACGGCACCAAACGCATCGCCAAACTGGGCCTGATCTCGGCCGTGCCGCCGCTGATGCTGAAAACCGCGACCAACCCGGGCGGCCTGCCGATCGAAGTGTTCGACGGCATCCGCGCCGCCTCGGTCGCCAACCGCGGGCAGCTGTACCTGGACCTGGCGTCCGGCCCGTTCTACAACTACAACCGCCCGGGCGCCAAGCCGTCGCAGGGCATCATCCAGGCGTGGTACGCACAGGGCATGCAGGCCGGCCACAAGAACACCTACGACTCGATCAAGGCGTTCTCGGAAACCGACTTCCGCGACGACCTGAAAAAATTCGACAAGCCGACGCTGATCATCCACGGCGAGGACGACCAGATCGTGCCGATCGACGCCGCAGGCCGCGCCTCGGCCGCCATCGTCAAGCATGCCAAGTTGATCACCTACCCGGGCGCGCCGCACGGCCTGACCGACACCCACAAGGACAAGTTCAACGCCGACTTCCTGGCCTTCGCCAAGTCCTGATTTGGCGCCATAACCACACTCTCCCAAAAACCCGCCGGCACTGAACGCGATCTTGAATGCGTTCGGGCCGGCGGGTTTTTTTTGTGCTATGGTTTCTTCTACCATGATGCAACTGTTCTCTCCTCCCGACAACTCGGCGCTGATCCACTACGGAACCTACACGCCATCGCTGGTGCTGCTGTCGATAATGGTTGCCATCTTCTCATCATGGATGGGATTACAAGTCGCCGCGCAGGCGCAATCGGCCGGCACGCGCGGACTGCGCACCATCATGCTGTGCACCGGCAGCCTGGCGCTCGGCTGCGGCGTGTGGTCGATGCACTTCATCGGCATGCTGGCCTTCGACCTGTGCACCGCCGTCGACTACGACCAGGGCGTGACCATGCTGTCGGTACTGCCCAGCCTTGGCGCGTCCTACATCGCACTTTCCATCATCAGCCGCCAGCGCATCAACGCCGCGTCGCTGATCGTCGGCGGCATCCTGGTGGGCGCGGGCATCGGCGCCATGCACTACACCGGCATGGCCGCCATGCGCACGGCGCTGGACCTGCGCTACGATCCGCTGATGTTCGGCCTGTCCATCGTGGTGGCCGTGGTGCTGGCCACGCTGGCCCTGTGGATACGCTTCGGCCTGCGCACGCTGCGCGCCCGTGTGAGCGGCAGGACGCTGGGTCTGATCAGCGCCAGCGTCATGGGCTGCGCCATCGCCGGCATGCACTACACCGGCATGGCGGCGGCACGCTTCGTCGGCCAGCTGCCGCCCGGCAGCGCCGCACCCCAGCATGGCAGCACCTTCCTGGCGCTGGCGATCACCCTGATCACGGTCGCCATCACCATCTTCATCATGTCGGCCAACGGCTTGCTGCGCTACCGTGAACTGTTCCGCCAAAAAAGCGAGAGCGAAAGCTGGATGCGCGCCCTGCTCACCACCACCGTCGACGGCGTGGTGACGGTCGACCGCGACGGCGTGATCCATGAGTTCAACGCGTCGGCCGAGCGCATCTTCGGCTGGACGCGCGGCGAAATCGTAGGCCGCAATATCCGCATACTGATGGCCGACGTCCAGCGCTCCGAACACGACGGCCTGCTCAACTACCTGCGCACCGGCGAGGCCGGCGCGCCGGGCAAAGGCAGCGAAGTGATCGCCCTGCGCAAGGACGGCAGCACGCTGCCTATCCGCCGCGCGCTGGGCCATGCCCGGCTGGCCCAGCGCGACCTGTTCGTCCTCTTCATCACCGACATCAGCGAGCGGCGCGCCATCATGCAGGCGCTGCGCGACAGCGAGCTGCAATTCCGCTCGCTGATCAGCAACATCCCCGGCATTTCCTTCCGCAGCAGCATGCGCTTCGACGCGCCGCCGGTGTTCGTCAGCGACGGCATCGAGCGCGTGGCCGGCTATCCCGCCAGCGATTTCGTCGGCGAGCATCGCACCCGCACCCTCGGCTCGCTGATCTGCGAGGAAGACCGCGCGCGCGTGGCCGAGGAGATCGCCCGCAGCGTGGCCGCGCTGTCGCCCTACCAGGTCGAGTACCGCCTGCGGCACGCCGACGGCAGCGTGCGCGCGATGTGGGAGCACGGCGCCGTCACCCAGGACGAGAGCGATCCGACGATACGCTGGATCGACGGCGTGATCCTCGACATCAGCGAGCGGCGCGAGATGGAGCAGCAACTGCGCAAGGCCAAGGAGACGGCCGAACAGGCGGCGGCGGCCCGCGCCAGCTTTGTCGCCAACATGAGCCATGAAATCCGCACGCCGATGAACGCCATCCTCGGCTTCACCGACGTGCTGCTCGACACCGAACTCGATGACAGCCAGCGCCGCCACCTCGACACCGTGCGCAAGGAAGGCCGTTCGCTGCTACGCCTGCTCAACGAGATCCTCGACACCGCCAAGCTGGACAAGGGCGCGATGGAACTGGAACCTGACGACTACAGCCTGCTCGGGCTGATCGACGAACTGGCCTCCACCTTCGGCAGCAACGCCCGCAGCAAGGGGCTGACGATCGACATCGTCTACGATCCTGCGCTGCCGGCCTGGCTGCACGGCGACGAACTGCGCATGCGCCAGATCCTGGGCAACCTGCTGGACAACGCCATCAAGTTCACCGCGGCCGGCAAGGTCGGCCTGCACGCCGGCGTGCGGCAGGGGCAGCTGCACATCGCCGTGCAGGACACCGGCATCGGCATCGCGCCGGAGCGGCTCGATGCGATCTTCGATCCGTTCACCCAGGCCGACGCCTCGATGACGCGGCGCTTCGGCGGCACCGGCCTGGGCACCACCATCAGCCGCCAGCTGGTGGCGCTCATGGGCGGCAAGATCTGGGCCGAGAGCGCGCCCGGCGAGGGCACCACCTTCCACGTCACGCTGCCGCTGGAGCCGGCCCGCAACGATGTGGCGCAAGGCGGCGAACGCGTCGACTATCCGCTGCCGCCGCTGCACATCCTGGCGGCCGACGACGTGCCGCAGAACCTGGAGCTGCTGTCGCTGCTGCTGGCCAAACGTGGCCACACGCTCGATACCGCCTGCGACGGCGCCCAGGCGGTGCGCCTGACGGCCGAACGGCGCTACGACGTGGTGCTGATGGACGTGCAGATGCCGCAGATGGACGGCCTGGCCGCGACCCGCGCGATCCGCGAGCGCGAACGCGCAACGCAGGCGCCGGCACTGCCAGTCGTGGCGATGACGGCCAGCGTGCTGGCGGCGCACCGCGAAGCGAGCAGCGCGGCGGGCATGCAGGGTTTCGCGTCCAAGCCGGTGGACTGGCACGCGCTGTCGCACGAGATCGCGCGGGTGATGAAGCTGCCGGCGCTGGAGCCGGCCGCGCCCGCGCCGGATGCGCCGGTGCGACAGCGGGTATTGAACCAGAAGGCCGGCCTGCAGCGGTGGTCCGGGCAGCTCCCGGTGTACCAGCAAGCGCTGAAACGCTTTGCCGCAGACTACACCAGCGCCGCCACCACGCTGGGCAAGCTGCTCGCATCCACCAGCGATGTGCGCCTGGACGACGCGCAGGCGTGGTGCCACAAGATACGCGGCGTGGCCGCCAACCTTGGCCTGGAGCAGCTGACCGCCACACTGGGACAGATTGAAAAACTATGCGGCTCGCCGCACGACGGCGGCACCCTGAACACCGAGCTGACGCGGGCCCAGCGCACGCTGACGGCTCAGCTGGACGCCGCGCTCAGCGCCATCCACGCCGCCGTGGCGGCGGGCGGCACGGCCGCCGCAGATGCTGGCGCTGGGGCCGGTGCGAGCGCAGGCGCTGGCGGCGCGGCGGTTGGCGACGTCAAGACTTACGACCCTGCAGCCACGCGCCAGAAAGCGTCGGCCCTGCTGCCGTCGCTGCAACGCGGCGCGCTCGACGACTCCAAGCTGACGGAACTCGCATCCAGCCTGGCCGGAGCGCCCGCCGCGCAAACGCAGCAGCTGGCCGAGCTGCAGAATGCCCTGAACGATTTCGACTTTCCGCTGGCGCAAGGCGCGCTGCAGGAGTTGCTGGCCAGCCTGGCCACGGAGAACCCATGATCACCACCCACCAACCCAACCAGCCGCTGATCCTCGCGGTCGACGACGAAGCCAGCAACCTGCAGCTGCTGCGCCACATCCTGCAAGACCAATACCGCCTGCTGTTCGCCAAGGACGGCCCGCGCGCGCTGGAACTGGCGCGCCAGGAAAAGCCGCAGCTGATTCTGCTCGACGTGATGATGCCGGGGATGACCGGCTACGAAGCTTGCGTCAAACTGAAGGCCGATCCGGCCACCGCCGCCATCCCCGTCATCTTCGTCACCGCCCTCAGCGACCCCGACGACGAAGTGATCGGCTTCGAGGCCGGCGCGGTCGACTACATCACCAAGCCGGTCAGCCCGCCCATCGTGCGTGCGCGCGTGCGCACCCACCTGTCGCTGGTGCACACCGACGAACTGAAACAGACGCGGCTCGAAATCGTCCAGCGCCTGGGCCTGGCCGCCGAGTACAAGGACAACGAAACGGGCCTGCACGTGATCCGCATGAGCCACTACTCGCGCATTCTCGGCCGCGCGGCCGGCATGAGCGAGGCCGAGGCCGACGACCTGCTGCACGCGGCGCCGATGCACGATGTCGGCAAGATCGGCATCCCGGACAGCATCCTACGCAAGCCCGGCGCGCTCGATCCGGAAGAATGGAAGGTGATGCAATCGCACGCCACCATCGGCGGCGACATCATCGGCCGGCACGCGCAGGGCATGCTGGCTATGGCGCACGCGGTCGCCATGACGCACCATGAAAAGTGGGACGGCAGCGGCTATCCGAACGGCCTGGCCGGCGAACAGATACCGCTGGTGGGGCGCATCGTCGCCATCGCCGACGTGTTCGACGCGCTGACGTCGGCCCGCCCCTACAAGCCGGAGTGGCCGCTGGAGAAGGCTGTCGAGTATCTGGAACAGCAGCGCGGCAAGCACTTCGACGCGCAGCTGGTCGACCTGTTCCTGGCGCAGATGCCGGCGCTGCTCGAAGTCAAGCAGCGCTGGGCGGAACAGACCGTCGCTCCGGCCCCGGCCTGAACTTCAGGCCACCAGGCGCGGTTGGCGCCCCGCCAGCTGGGCCATCACGCTGACCAGGTGGTCGATCTGCGCCCTGGTATGGCCGGCGTTCATCATGAAGCGCAGGCGCGCCTGGCCGACCGGCGCCGCCGGGAACTGGATCGCATCGACATGGATGCCCTCCTTGCGCAGCGCGATCGCATAGCGCTGGCAGGTTTCCGCATCGCCGATCAGCACCGGCACGATAGGCGTGGCGGTGGACATGATGGTGTAGCCCAGCGGCGCCATCCGTTCGATGAAGTAGCGCTGGTTGTCCCACAGGCGCTGGCGGCGCTGCGGTTCTTCCTCCAGCAGATCCAGCGCCGCCAGCAGCGCGGCCGCCTGGTCCGGCGGCGGCGGGCAGGTGAAGCCGTAGGCGGAGCTGGTCAGCCGGATCACGTCCGCCACGTCGCGCTCGACGGCGACGAAACCGCCGATCGAACCGAGCGCCTTGCTCAAGGTCCCCATCTGCATGATGCACGGGCTGTAGCAATTGAAGTGCTCCGACGTGCCGCCGCCGTTGGCGCCCAGGATGCCGGTGGCGTGGGCGTCGTCGATGTACAGCAGCGCGCCGTAGCGCTCGGCCAGCGCCACCAGCTCCGGCAGCGGCGCGATGGTGCCTTCCATGCTGAACACGCCGTCGCTGACGATGATGGGCGTGGTGCCCTCGCCTGCGCCGGCCTGCAGCAGCGACTCCAGGTGGTTCATGTCGCAGTGGCGGTAGTTGTAGCGCAGCGCGCCGGACATCTGTATCCCCTCGCGGATGCTGATGTGATTGAACTCGTCCGAATAGTAGGCGTACTTGTGGCGCCGCTTCGCGCGGAAGCCGTGCAGGCGCGCCAGCGTGGCCGCCTTGACGATCGACGACAGCACGCCGATGTTGGCCATGTAGCCGGTCACGAACAGCACCGCGTCGCTCTTGTGCTTCAAGGCGCCGAGCCGCGCTTCCAGCGTGCGGTACACCTCCAGGTCGCCGCCCAGCAGACGCGATTCGCAGTTGCCCACGCCGTAGCGGTCCAGGCCCTGCTTGGCCGCATCCACCAGGCGCGGATGATTGGCCAGCGCCAGGTAGTTGTTGGTGCTGAAGGACACCACGCTCTCGCCCCGCGTGACGAAGACGGGGTCGGGCAAGGTGCTGTGCACCGACGAGTTGTGATAGATGGGATGGTGCTGCAGCCAATCGGCGATGTCGCTTAAATCGTGCATGATGGGATGATCCTGTGAAGATCGCCCCATGTTAGCTGCCCCCGGCTTGCCGCAAGATTGCAGCCGCATTACCGATAGGAGAGCTACAGGAAAACTACAGCGCGACCGGCAGCAGGATGCGCGCCACCAGTCCCGGCGCGCCGTCCTCCAGCACCAGCGAGCCGCCGTGCGACATGGCGGTGGCGCTGACGATGGCCAGTCCCAGGCCGTTGCCGGGCATATGCCGGCTGTCGTCGAGGCGGTAGAAGCGCTGCGTGACCTTGCCGCGCTCCGTCTCCGGGATGCCGGGGCCGTTGTCGTGCACGGCGATCGAGGCCTGGCCGTGATACAGGCCGGCGCGCACGCGGATCGCGGCGCCCTGCCCCGCATACTTGATGGCGTTGTCCAGCAGGCTGGCGACGGCGCTGGCCAGCAGGTTGCGGTCGCCGTCGACGTACAGGTGCTCGGGCGCGTCCACCGTCAGCGTCACGCCGCTGTCCTCGGCGCTGGCTTCGTACATCTCGCCGATGTCGGCGGCGACGTGGCCAAGGTCGAGCCGCTCGAACAGGCGCGCGCGCATGCCCGATTCAGCCTCGGCGATCTGCAGCAGGCGCTCGAACAGGCGTATCAGGTCGTCGATATCGTCGATGGCGGCGTGCGCGGCGCCGCTCAGGCCCGGCACCGTGGCCTGGTGGCGCAAGGCGTCATCGAGCTTGCTGCGCACGCGGCTCAGCGGCGTGCGCAGGTCGTGGGCGATGGCGTTCGACACGTGGCGCACGCCTTCCATCAGCAGTTCGATCCGGTCCAGCATGCGGTTGATGTCGCGGTTGAGCAGCGCGAATTCGTCGTTGCCGCTGACCGGCACGCGCGGACTGAGGTCGCCCGTCTCGATCTGCGCCGCCGTGCGGCGGATCGCCCCCAGGCGGCTCTCGATGGTGCGCCGGAACAGCAGGGCGCCGGCCACCGTCAGCAGCAGCGACACGCCGGCGCCGGCCAGCAGCGCGCGCCAGATCACGTCGCGCACCTCCTCCTGTTCGCTCAGGTCGCGGCCGACGATCAGCACGCCGCCGCCGTCCAGCGGCCGCAGGTACAGGCGCGCCGTGGTGGGACGGCCGTTGCGGGTGACCACCGCGCTGACCAGCGGCGGAGTGTCGGCATCGGCGGCGGCGACGGCGTCGACCGCAGGCCACGTGCCCAGGTTGCCGGCCACCGGAGCGCCGGCGGCGTCCAGCAGCTGGAAGATTTCACGGTCGCTGTCGATGCCGTCGTCCAGCTGGCGCCGCACTTCGGCCAGCAGCACGCCGCGATGGCGCCTGCCCGCATGTTCGATCAGGCGGTCCGATTGGGCGACGATCTTGCCGTCGATGTCGCGATCGAGCACGCCGACGGTGCCGGTGTAGAACACCGCCGACACCAGCACGATGGAGGCCGTGCCCAGCAGGCCGTAGCCCAGCACCAGCTTGGCCGCGATCGATGATGCAGGCAACGATGGCAGCTTAAGCAAGCCCGCGCTCCGTGCCGTCTTCCGGCGGCGCCGCCCCCATACGGTAGCCGACACCGCGCAGCGTATGGATCAGCATGACGGGGAAATCCTTGTCGACCTTGGCCCGCAGGCGGCTGATCTGCACGTCGATGACATTGGTCTGCGGGTCGAAGTGATAGTCCCACACCGATTCCAGCAGCATGGTGCGGGTCACCACCTGATTCACATTGCGCATCAGGTATTCGAGCAGCCGGTATTCGCGCGGCTGCAGCGTGATGACCTTGCTGCCGCGGGTGACGCGCAAGGTGCGCAGGTCCAGCTTCAGGTCCGCCACCTGCAGCTGCGAGCTGTCGGCGCCGGGGGCGCTGCGGCGCAGCAGCGCTTCCACCCGCGCCAGCAGCTCGGAGAAGGCGAAAGGCTTGGACAGGTAGTCGTCGGCGCCGCCGCGCAGGCCGGAGACGCGGGCGTCGATGGTGGTCATGGCGCTGACGATGATGACGGGCGTGGCCTTGCCCAGCGCGCGCAGCTTGTCGACGATGGTCAGGCCGTCCACGCGGCCGGGCAGCATGCGGTCGAGGATGATGACGTCCCAGTCGTCGCCGACGGCCAGGTCCAGTCCTTCGGGCCCGTTGTCGCAGGACGTGACCAGATAGCCCGCCTCGCGCAGTCCCTTGCAGATGTAATTGGAGGTTTCGGCTTCGTCTTCGATGACCAGGCAGCGCACGCGGTACTCCGTAATTCAGGATGGTGGCAGGTATTGTAACCTGCGTATAACCCGCGGAGCACGGTGGTGAACTCCCGCCCGGACGACGTCGTTGCGTCGCACAGCGGTTGGCGCCATCATGGTAGCGTCATCTCTGGGGACCGTGGCCAGAGCGCGGAGTTCGACTGCCATGGTAGCCGCGCGTGCCGGGACAACCCTTGCGCCAGATCAAACAGCGCGCTTGCGGCCCGCTTCCCGGCCATCGGCCAGCTCATGGTACAGCGCGGCATAGCTCTCGGCCATTTTCCGCGCCGTGAACAGCTCCCAGTAGCGCGCTTCGGCGCGGCGCCCCATTTCGGCGGCGCGTTCGGGCTGCTCCCACAGGGTGCGCATCGCCTCGCCGAAGGCTTGCGGATCGTCCGGCGGCACCACCAGCCCGGTCTCGTTGTCGATGTTGATGTAGGTGGTGCCGGTGCCGATCTCGCTGGAGATCATCGGCTTGCCGTACATCGCGCCTTCCAGCAGCGAGATGCCGAACGCCTCCGAGCGCAGGTGCGACGGGAAAGCCAACGCGTAGCACAGCTCCAGCAGCGCGACCTTGTCTTCCTCCTCCACCGCGCCGACGAACATCACGTGCGCCAGGCCCAGGCGCTGCGCATGCTCCTTCAGCTCCTGCTCGATCGGGCCGGCGCCGACGATCACCACCGGATAGTCGAGGTTGGCCATCGCGTCGAGCAGGATGTGCAGGCCCTTGTAGTAGCGCAGCACGCCGACGAACAGGAAGAAGCGCTCGCCGCAGAGGGCGCGCCATTTGTCCTTGACCGCCTCGGAAGGCTTGGGATAAATGGTCTTGTCCAGGCCATAGGTGATGGTGCGGGTCTTGTGCTCGAAGCGCTTGAGCACCGGCGACGAGGCCAGGTAGTTGGGCGAGGTGGCGACGATGGTGCCGACGCTGCGCAGGAACTGCCGCTTGAGCGGGCCATATACGCGCAGCAGGTTCTTCTGCCGCACGATGTCCGAGTGGTAGGTGACCACGCTCGGCTTGTCGATGCGCGCCATGAAGTGCGCCAGGTCCATGAACGGCCACGGGAAGTGATAGTGGATCACGTCCGCCTCGCGCGCCAGGCGCGCCAGCTTGCGGATGGCCGCGAACGAAAAACCGGTCGAGGCGATTTCGAAATCCAGCGGCGCGCGGTGCACGGTGTGGCCTTCGAACTCGATCTGCGCCGGACCGCTGTCGCGCGTCAGCGTCAGCACTTCGTTGGTCACGCCGAGGCGGCCGGTGCCCACGCACAGCTGGCGTATCACCTGCTCGATGCCGCCCCATGTATCGGGATAGTAGGTCTTGTAGAAATGGAGGACGCGCATAAAGGATTTAGTGGGATAAGACTTGACGATACACGGCGACGGTACGGCGCGCCGCTTCATCCCATGTCAGTTCCAGCGCGCGGCGGCGGCCGGCGGCGATACAACGGCTGCGGACGGCGTCGTCGCGCACCAGCGTGGTCATGGCGGCGGTCATTTCCGGCACCGACAGCGGATCGAATTCCAGCGCCGCGCCCTGCGCCACTTCCGGCAGCGAGGTGGCGTTGGAGGTGGCCACCGCCACTCCGCTGGCGAAAGCCTCCACCAGCGGCAGGCCGAAGCCCTCGTGCAGCGACGGGAACACGAAGGCGCCCGCGCCCGCGTACAGGTGTTGCAACTGGGCGTCGTCGGTCAGCTTGTCGAGCCAGATGACGTTTTCGCCCTGCTGCTGCGCGGCCTTGATGCGCTTGACCAGTTCTTCGCTGCGCCAGCCCGGCGCGCCGACGATGACCAGCTGGCGCGCGGAGCGCAGCACCGGCGGCAGCGCCAGATAGGCTTGCAGCAGGCGCTCGACGTTCTTGCGCGGCTGCAGCGTGCCGACAAACAGGAAGTAGCCGGCGTTCAGGCCGTACTGCGCCAGCGTGGCGTCGCGCGCTTCGACGGGCGGCGCGTCGAACCACTCGGCGCGCACGCCGTGGTGCACCACGCTGATCCTGCGTTCGTCGACGCCGAAGCATTCGACCAGCTCGCGGATCGAGTAATGCGAGCCGGTGATCACATGCTGTGCCTTGCGCGCGGCCTTGGCCTGCAGCCAGTTCTTCACGCCGCGCATTTTCGGGCTGCACCACTCGGGATGCGAAATCGGCAGCGCGTCGTGCAAGGTCGCCACCACCGGGCAATCCATGCGCACGATACGGTAGTCGGTGGCGTGGAACAGGTCCAGCGGCGGCGCGTTCCTGCCCATCGCGCGGCTCACGTTCAGATGCACCGAAGACGGCAGCAGCAAATCGCCCAGCGTCGCCAGCGGAAACGACAGCGGCAGCGCGCGGCCGACCGTCAGCCGCCGCGCATCGCCCGGCGGGGCAAAGGAAAACGGCAGCACTTCGACGCCGGCATGCGGCAGGTGTTCGAGCAGGGCGCGGCTGTAGACGCCGATGCCGTCCAGGCGGCCGCCGGTCAGCGCCGGTTCGGCCGTGGTGGTGGAAAGGCCGATGCGCAAGGCCTCGCCGGATACGGCGGCGCTCACGCCGAATACATCCAGCGCAGCGTGTCGGCCAGCGGTACGCGCGCCAACGGGCCGGTGGCGGCCACCAGGCGGCTGTTGTCGCCGACCAGGCGCACCACTTCGTTGGCGCGCACGAAGGCCGGATTGACGTGGACGTTGATCTTGTAGCCGGCGATGTCGGCCATCATGTCCAGCGCCTCGCCCAGCGAATACGCGTGGCCGGAGCAGATATTGAAGGCTAGTCCCGAGGTCGCGGGGCGGGCTGCCAGCAGCTTGCGGTAGCTGGCAGCGACCATGCGCACGTCGGAAAAGTCGCGCCACACGTGCAGGTTGCCCAGCTCGATGTCGGCGGCCTTGCGGCGGAAGTGGCCAACGATTTTCGGCAGCAGGAAATTCTCGTGCTGGCCGACGCCGGTGTAGTTGAATGGACGGGCCACGATCAACGGCAGCTTGTCCTGCCACAGCCTGGCCATGTATTCCATGGCCAGCTTGCTGACCGCGTAGTCGTTGGCCGGCGCGGCCGGCACGTCCTCGTGGATCACGCCGACGTCGGTGTTGCCGTAGATGTTGGCGCTCGACGCCAGCAGCACGGCCGACGGTTTCTGCTCCAGCGCGGCCAGCGCCTCCAGCAGGTTGCGGGTGCCGGCCACGTTGACGCGGTAGATTTGTTCGACATCGCCATGGCCGACGAAGGCGATGGCGGCCAGGTGGGCCACCACGTCCGGCCGCACCTCCTGCACCATGGCCGCCATGGCGGCGCGGTCGTTGAGGTCGATGGCGAACTGACGCTCGCCGGGGACATGACCGGGGGTGATGGTGCCGTACACCTCGTAGCCGGCGGCCTGCAGTTCCTGTTCGACGTAGCGGCCGGTGAAGCCCGCCAGGCCGGTGATCAGCGCGCGCTTGCCTGCACCTTCGGCGGCCATCGTCGCCGCCTTAGAAGGAGAAGCCGGCTTTGTTGCGGCGCAGGTCGGCCTCGACCATCATCTGGCACAGCTGCTCCAGCGTGGTCTTCGGCTTCCAGCCCAGGTCCGCCAGGGCCTTGGCCGGATCGCCGATCAGCAGCTCCACTTCGGCCGGACGATAGAATTTGGGATTGACGCGCACCAGCACCTTGCCGGTCTTCTTGCAGGTGCCGATTTCATGGTCGGCCGCGCCGCTCCACTCGATGGCGACGTCGACGGCCTTGAACGCCATGGTCACGAAGTCGCGCACGGTCTCGGTGCGGTTGGTGGCCAGCACGTAGGTGTCCGGATGGTCGGCCTGCAGGATGCGCCACATGCCTTCGACGTATTCCTTGGCGTAGCCCCAGTCGCGCTTGGCGTCCATATTGCCCAGTTCGAGCACGTCGAGCTGGCCCAGGTGGATCTTGGCCACCGAGTCGGTGATCTTGCGGGTGACGAATTCACGGCCGCGCAGCGGCGACTCGTGGTTGAACAGGATGCCGGAGCAGCCGAAGATGCCATACGATTCGCGGTAGTTCACGGTCATCCAGTGGGCATACAGCTTGGCCACGCCATACGGGCTGCGCGGGTAGAACGGGGTATCTTCCTTCTGCGGCACGGCCTGCACCTTGCCGAACATTTCCGAGGTCGACGCCTGGTAGAAGCGGATCTTCGGATTGACGATGCGGATTGCTTCCAGCAGGTTGACCGGACCGACGCCGGTGATTTCCGCCGTGGTCACCGGCTGCTCGAACGAGACGCCGACAAAGCTTTGCGCCGCCAGGTTGTACACTTCGTCCGGCTGCGCGTTCTGCAGCAGGCGGATGCTCGATCCGAGATCGGTCAAATCGTATTCCACCAGGTTCAGGTTCGGGTGCGACTGGATGCCCAGTTCCTCGATACGCCAGAAATTGACCGAGCTGGTACGACGATAGGTACCGGTGACTTCGTAACCCTTTTCCAGCAGCAGTTCCGCCAGATATGCGCCGTCCTGGCCGGTGATCCCCGTCACCAGGGCTTTTTTTATTTTCTGCATGGTGAATACAATCCAAATTCGTTAAAGACTCGACAAGCCGCGTATTGTAACAGAGCGCATGTGGCGCACTTCTCACCAAATGTCTCAATTACATCCCTTACATCTTGTTACAGATCAACAAAAAAGGGCCGGACCGGTGTCGGTCCGGCCCTCCTCGGCCGCATGGGCTGGAAACGCTTAAGCCTTGCGCTGGGCCACCGCGTCGACCACGCACAGCGCGGTCATGTTGACGATGCGGCGCACCGTCGCCGACGGCGTGAGGATGTGCACCGGCTTGGCGCAGCCGAGCAGGATGGGGCCGACCGCGATGCCGTTGCCGGCCGCCGTCTTGACCAGGTTGTAGGCGATGTTGGCGGCGTCGATGTTCGGCATCACCAGCAGGTTGGCGTCGCCCGTCAGGGTCGAGCCCGGCATGATGGAATTGCGCAGCTTCGAGTCCAGCGCGGTGTCGCCGTGCATTTCGCCGTCCACTTCCAAGGTCGGGTCGCGCAGCTTGACCAGCTCCAGCGCGGCGCGCATCTTCTGCGCCGACTCGCTGTTGGACGAGCCGAAGTTCGAGTGCGACAGCAGCGCCGCGCGCGGCGACAGGCCGAAGCGGCGCATTTCCTCGGCCGCCATCACGGTGATGGCCGCCAGTTCGTTGGCGTCCGGGTTTTCGTTGACGTGGGTGTCGACCATCACCAGCTGGCGCTCGGGCATGATCAGCACGTTCATCGCGGCGTAGACGCAGGCGCCCTCGCGGCGGCCCAGCACCTGGTCGATGTAGTGCAGGTGCAGCTGGGTGGTGCCGAAGGTGCCGCAGATCATGCCGTCGGCGTCGCCCTTCTTGATCATCATGGCGCCGATCAGCGAGTGGCGGCGGCGCATTTCCAGCTTGGCGTACTCCTGGGTGACGCCCTTGCGGCTGGTCAGCTCGTAGTAGGCCTGCCAGTATTCGCGGTAGCGCTCGTCGTGGTCCGGGTTGATGACGTCGAAGTCCACGCCCTGCTTCAGGCGCAGGCCGAACTTGGCGATGCGCGTCTCCAGCACGGCCGGACGGCCGACCAGGATGGGACGGGCCAGCTTCTCGTCGACGATGACCTGCACCGCGCGCAGCACGCGCTCTTCCTCGCCCTCGGCGTAGACGATGCGCTTGAGCTCGGCGGCGGTCTTCTTCGCCACCTGGAACAGCGGCTTCATGAAGGTGCCGCTGCGGTAGACGAACTGCTGCAGGCTGTCCGCGTACGCCTGCAGGTCCTTGATCGGACGGGTGGCGACGCCGGAATCCTCGGCCGCCTTGGCCACGGCCGGGGCGATCTTGATCAGCAGGCGCGGATCGAACGGCATCGGGATCAGGTATTCCGGGCCGAACGACAGGTTGCTGAAGCCGTAGGTGGTGGCGACGATGTCGGACTGCTCGGCGTGGGCCAGCTCGGCGATCGCGTGCACCACGGCGATTTCCATTTCGCGCGTGATGGTGGTGGCGCCGCAGTCGAGCGCGCCGCGGAAGATGTAGGGGAAGCACAGCACGTTGTTGACCTGGTTCGGATAGTCCGAGCGGCCGGTGCAGATGATGGCGTCGCCGCGCACGGCCTTGACGTCTTCCGGCAGGATTTCCGGATTCGGGTTGGCCAGCGCCAGGATCAGCGGGTTGGGCGCCATGGCCTTGACCATGTCCTGCTTGAGCACGCCGCCGGCCGACAGGCCGAGGAAGATGTCGGCGTCGTGTATCACTTCGGCCAGCGTGCGGGCCGGGGTGTCGCGGGCGAAGCGTTCCTTGTCCGGATCCATCAGCTCGGTGCGGCCCTTGTAGACCACGCCGGCCAGGTCGGTCACGTAAATGTTTTCCAGCGGGAAGCCGAGGTCGACGATCAGGTCCAGGCAGGCCAGCGCGGCCGCGCCGGCGCCCGACACCACCAGCTTGCAGTTGGCGATGTCCTTGCCGACGTACTGGATGCCGTTCATGATGGCCGCGCCGACGATGATGGCGGTGCCGTGCTGGTCGTCGTGGAACACCGGGATCTTCATCCGCTCGCGCAGCTGGCGCTCGATGTAGAAGCACTCGGGCGCCTTGATGTCTTCCAGGTTGACGCCGCCGAAGGTCGGCTCCAGCGAGGCGATGATGTCGACCAGCTTGTCCGGGTCCATCTCGTTGATCTCGATGTCGAACACGTCGATGCCGGCGAACTTCTTGAACAGCACGCCCTTGCCTTCCATCACCGGCTTGGCCGCCAGCGGGCCGATATTGCCCAGGCCCAGCACGGCGGTGCCGTTGGTGATGACCGCCACCAGGTTGCCGCGCGCCGTATATTTATAGGCGTTGGCCGGGTCGATGACGATTTCCTCGCACGGCGCGGCCACGCCCGGCGAGTAGGCCAGCGCCAGGTCGCGCTGGTTGGTCAGTTGCTTGGTCGGCGTGACGCTGATCTTGCCGGGCGTCGGGCACTCGTGGTATTCGAGCGCCGCGAGGCGCAATTGTTGGCGAAGTTCTTCTTTTTTCTCAAGTGACGAATCCATGCTGTGCGGCCTTCCTGTTTTGTGCTGTCGGATAGCTTGCGATTTTATCAGACCAATTCTTTCATTTAAGTAGGTATTTTCACCAACAGCTATGACCGGTATCAGCATTATTTATGATTGCAGGGCGCCGATGACCGAATTTTTGTCGTTTTAACCTATCAATCGCCGCAACATAATCAATTTTCCTAACTAATTACATTTTACTATTAAAATTATTAAATTGATTGAAATTGACAATATTGCGTCAAAGTCCGGCCCCGGCGCGCCGGCCGCGGCGGCGGTACAATGCCGCATGCTCTCCGAATTCGACCTCATCAAGGAATACTTCCAGCGCCCCCACCATCCGGCCCGCGCCACGCTGGGCATCGGCGACGACTGCGCGCTGCTCACCCCCACGCCCGGCATGCAGACGGCGATCTCGTCGGACATGCTGGTCGAGGGCCGCCACTTCTTTGCCGGCGAGGATGCGCAGCGCCTCGGCCACAAGTCGCTGGCGGTCAACCTGTCGGACCTGGCGGCGATGGGCGCGCGCCCCGTCGGCTTCACGTTGGCGCTGGCGCTGCCGTCGGCCGAGCCCGACTGGCTGGCCGGCTACGCCAGGGGCCTGTTCGCGCTGGCCGACGCCTTCAACATCGAACTGATAGGCGGCGACACCACCAAAGGCCCGCTGACCATCTGCATCACCGTGTTCGGCGAACTGCGGCCGGGCCGGGCCCTGCGCCGCGACGCCGCCCGCGCCGGCGACGATATCTGGATCTCCGGCACGCTGGGCGACGCCCGCCTGGCGCTGGCCGGCTACCGGCTGGAACTGGCGCAGCCGCTGGACGCGGCCAGCCTGCAGGCGGCCTCGGTGCGCATGCACACGCCGGTGCCGCGCGTCGAGCTGGGCATGCTGCTGGCCGAACAGGGACTGGCCCACGCCGCCATCGACATCTCGGACGGCCTGGTGGGCGACCTCGGCCACATCCTGACACGGTCGCAGGTGGGCGCCACGCTGGATGTGGACGCGCTGCCGGCCGGCGCCGTGCTGGCCACGCGCGAGACGGCGCTGCGGCGCGCCTACACCGCCGCCGGCGGCGATGACTACGAGCTGTGCTTCACCGCGCCGGCCTCGGCGCGCGCGGCCATCCTGGCGGCGGCGGCCAGCGTGGCGACGCCGGTCACCCGCGTCGGCAGCATCGACGCGCAGGCCGGCCTGCGCCTGGTGGACGCCGCCGGCGCCGCGCTCGACCTGCCACTACACGGCTTCGATCACTTCGCTTCCTGAAGCGAGGTCACGTCCTCGTCCGGCTGGCCGGCGCGCCGGCCGCTGCCGTGCATCAGCCAGTAATGGTGGAAGGCCAGGCGGATGTTGTCGCGCAGCTGGGTGTCATCCCACGGCTTGGTGTAGAAGCGGTAGATGGCGCCGCGGTTGATCGAATCAAGCACCGCCTCCAGCCCCGTGTAGCCGGACAGCACGATGCGTATCGTCTCCGGATACATCTCCTTGACCTTGCCGAGGAACTCGGTGCCGCTCATGCCCGGCATGCGCTGGTCGCAGACGATCACCTGCACCGCGTGCAGCGCCAGCAACTCGAAACCCTCGCCCGGCGTGGCCGCCGTCAGGATCTGGTAGCCGTCGCGGCGGAACAGCCGGTGCAGCGAGGCCAGCACGTTGACGTCGTCGTCGACGATCAGCAGGGTCTGCGCCGGCTGGGCCGCATCGCCCGGCGGCGGCGGCAGGCTGCGGCCGGCGACCATCATGGCGGCCATCTCGGCCGCCGGCACCGGCCGGCTGAAGAAATAGCCCTGGATCTCGTCGCAGCGGCTGCGCCGCAGATACTCCAGCTGGGCGCGCGTCTCCACCCCTTCGGCGATCACCCGCAGCTTCAGGCTGTGCGCCATGCTGATGATGGCCTGCGCGATGGCCGCGTCGTTGGGGTTGGTGGTGATGTCGCGCACGAAGGCGATATCGATCTTCAGCTTGTCGATCGGGAAGCGCTGCAGATAGGCCAGCGACGAATAGCCGGTGCCGAAATCGTCGATCGCCACCTTGATGCCGAGCGCCTTCAGGTTGCCCAGCACGGTGATGGTGCGCTCGGCGTTGGACATCAGCGCGGTCTCGGTCAGCTCCAGTTCCAGCAGCTCGGGCGCCACCTGGTGCCGCGCCAGCGCATCGCGCACCACCTGCTCCAGGTCGCCCTCGACGAACTGCCGGCTGGCGACGTTGACGGCCACCCGCACCGGCCCGATGCCGCCGCGGTTCCAGGCGCTGATCTGGCGGCAGGCGCTGTCGATGATCCAGGCGCCGACCCGCACGATCAGGCCGGTATCCTCGAGCACCGGCACGAAGTCGGCCGGGAACACCATGCCGAAGCCCGGCCGCTGCCAGCGCAGCAGCGCCTCGGCGCCGGCGATGGCGCCGGTGTTCAGGTTGACCTTGGGCTGGTAATGCAGCAGCAGCTCGTTGTTGTCGAGCGCCCGGCGCAGCGCCTGCTCCATGTCCAGCCGCGCCAGCACCTGCACGTTCATGCCGGCGGTGAAGAAGCGGTAGCCGTCGCGGCCGGCCTGCTTGGCGCGCTCCATCGCGGTGTCGGCATATTTGATCAGCGTCTCGGGATCGGTGGCGTCGTCCGGATACATGGCGATGCCGATGCTGGCGCTGAGCACGGCCGGATGGCCGTCCAGGTCGAACGGCAGGCGCAGCGCCTCGCGCACTTCGTTGGCGGTGTGGACGGCGTCCTGCTGGTCGCGCGTCATGGTCAGGATCAGCGCGAACTCGTCGCCGCCCATGCGGCCGACGGTGTCGCGCAGGCGCACGCACTGCACCAGCCGGTTGCTGAACTGGCGCAGCAGCTCGTCGCCCTGCAGCGGCCCCAGCGAATCGTTGACGTTCTTGAAGCGGTCCAGCGCGATGAACAGCACCACGACGCGCCAGTTCTTGTCGCGCGCCAGGGCGATGGCGTCGGCCAGCGTCTGGAAAAACAGCGTGCGGTTGGGCAGGCCGGTCAGGCTGTCGTAATGCGCCATGTGCAGCAGCAGTTCCTCGGCCTGGCGCCGCTCGCTGATGTCGCGCGCCACGCCCAGCAACACGGCCGGCTGCTCGGGCCGCTGCAGCAGCTGCCAGTAGAGTTCCACCGGCACCGCGACCAGGTCGCGCCGCATCAGCTCCAGCTCGATCAGCTCGGGCGCGCGCGGCGGGCCGCCGGCGGCCGTGGCATTGACCAGTTGCGCGGCCAACTGCGCGGCCCGCTCGCGGATCACGGACGGCGTGCCCAGGCCGAGGCGGCTGACGCTCTGGCCCAGCAGTTCGGAGCGCGGATAGGCCAGCATGCGGCTGGCGCCGTCGTTGGCGTCGACCACCTCGGCGCTGGCCGGGTCGAGCAGGAAAATGGCGTCGGCGGTGGCGTCCATCGCGCTGCGGAAGCGCTGCAGCTCGGCGGTGCGTTCGCGCACGGTCTGCTCCAGCCGGACGCTGTAGTTGCGCGACTCGCCGTGCAGCAGCCGCACCTCCAGCATGTTGCGGATGCGGGTGAGCACCTCGACCGGATCGAAGGGCTTGCTGATGAAATCGCGCGCACCCGCCTCGAGCGCCTTGAGCTTGTGATCGGGCTGGGCCGTGACCACCAGCACCGGCAGCCAGGAGCCCGCCTCCAGCGGCTTGAGCGCCTCCATCACGTCGAAGCCGTTCATGCCGGGCATCTGCATGTCGAGGATGATCAGGTCGTATCGGTGTTCGGCGTGCCAGTCGGCGACGACGTGCGGATCGGTGGTCGAGCTGACGGCCGTGTAGCCGGTCGAGTGCAGCAGGAATTCCAGTAATTCCACGTTCACGGGCTGATCGTCGACGATCAGGATGCGGGCGTGAAAGATGTCGGTCTGGCTGATCATGGGATGCGCCTCCGTGTGGTCGGCGCACATCTGCGTTGTTTGGGCAGAGGCTACCGCACAATCATTTGAGTGTACGCAACTTCAATTCGCCGGTCTAATGTTTTCTGGGATGTTGCGATTCCGGCAAACCGTTGATAAACCTCCAGTACGCCACTGGCAACGATTGCGAACTGCATGGTACAGTGGCAGCACGCCCCCAGATTGCCGCATCAGAAGGAGAATTCCATGGATTCCACGAACACCATACTCGAGCTGGCCGCGCAGGTCGGCAAGGCCCTGCAGCAGAAGGGCCTGATCCTGGCCACCGCCGAATCGTGCACCGGCGGCGGGGTGGCGCAGGCCATCACCGAAATCGCCGGCTCGACCGCCTGGTTCGATTGCGGCTTCATCGCCTATTCCAACGCCTCCAAGACCGAACTGCTGGACGTGTCGGCCGCGCTGATCGCGCAGATGGGCAGCGTGTCCGAGGAAGTGGCGGCCGCCATGGCCAGCGGCGCGCTCGGCTCCAGCAACGCCCACCTGGCGGTCTCGACCACCGGCATCGCAGGCCCGACCGGCGCCGTGCCGGGCAAGCCGGTCGGCACCGTCTGCTTCGGCTGGGCCAACGCCGACACCGTGCACACGGAGCGGCTGGTGTTCAGCGGCGACCGCAAGGCGGTGCGCGAGCAAACCGTGATCCACGCGCTGCAGGGACTGCTCCGCTTCATCAACTGAGTCCGGAAGTCAGCGTGGCGGTTGCCATCCCGCCACAAAACAATTACTCTCGACGCATTCAAGCGTTTCAGGAGTAATTGATGCAAAACACGGTACATTTTATTCTCCAGGGCAAAGGCGGCATCGGCAAGACGCTGGTCTCGACCATCCTCGCGCAATGGATCGCCAGCAAGGATGTCGGCGAAGGCGACCAGCCGCTGCGCTGCTACGACACCGACCAGGAGAACGCGACCTTCTCGCGCTACAAGGCGATGGACGTCAAGCATGTGCCGGTGATGACGGACAGCCGCAACATCGACCCCAAGCGTTTCGACGCGCTGATGATCGACATCCTGGAAGAGGACGGCAACTGCGTCATCGACAACGGCGCCAACACCTTCTCCCCGCTGATGGGCTACCTGATCGAGAACGACTGCTTCTCGCTGCTGCAGGAATCGGGGCGCAAGGTCTACATCCACACCATCGTCGGCGGCGGCGACACCCTGCACGACACGGCGATGGGCTTCGTGTCGACGGCCAAGTCGACCAATGTGCCGCTGGTGCTGTGGGAAAACGAGCACTTCGGCCTGCTGCAGTCGGCCTCCGGCAAGCAGTTCACCGAATCGCAGACCTACGCCGACAACTCGTCGCGCGTCAAGGGGCGCATCGTGCTGTCGGCGCGCAACGCCGACACCTTCGGCGCCGACATCAAGAAGATGAACACGGCGCGCCTGACCGCCAACGAGGTCAAGGAAAGCGACAAGTTCAACGTCATGGAAAAGCAGCGCATCAAGGTGGTGTTCCGCGACCTGTTCGAGCAACTCGACAAAGTGGAGTGGTAAGCCGCCATGGATCAGCAGAAGCTGCGCAGTCTGGTCTTTGAAAAAACCGGCGTCAGGATCGACATCGACGATCCGGTGTTCGCGCTGGTGGCCTTGAACGAAGCGGTGCTGGAGGAAGCGGTCGAGCGCCACGTCGCGCTGATCGACGCCGCCTCGCTGGAGCTGGCGCAGCAGGCGCGCCTGGCCGGCGGGCTGGCGCCGCTGCAGGCCGGCAGCCACAAGGCGGCGGTGCTGGACGCCACCAACGAGCCGGCCGCCGCCGCGGAGCCGCCCGCCACGCCGTCGGCCTACGCGCCGGCGCCCGCCGCCGGCGCGGTACGCCCGATCGCCACCCAGTCCCCGGCCATCACGCCGCGCGAACTGCGCCTGCTGGCGGCCGCCGCCGGCGTCTCGGTGCTGAGCGCGCTGCTGGTGCTGGGCGGCCAGGCCGCCTTCTTCAAGCCCGCGCCGCCGCCGGCCGCCGTCATCCAGGCGCAGGCGCTGACGCCGGAGCAAACCCTGGCCCTGCAAAACGCCGACAAGCTGAACAAGGCGATCCAGAAACTGGACCCGAAAGTCCGCACCCAGCTCCAGGCCGAGCTGCAAAAATAAGGAAGACACATGCACTTTGAAGTCCCCAAGGCCAGCTCTTTCAAGGAATTCGGCGGCGAGTACCTGATGATCGTCATCAGCATCATCACCGCGCTGGCGCTGGAGCATGGCGTGCAAACCCTGCACCACCGCCACCTGGCGCATGAAGCCGGCACCCGCATCGACGCCGAGATCCAGGCCAATGTCCGCGAACTCGACCAGGTACTGACCCACAACACCGCCGAGCTGACCAAGCTGCAGGCGCTGCGCGCGCAGCTGCTGGCCGGCATCCAGGACAAGGGCGGCAGCCAGGCGCTGATCGACAAGCTGGAGTTGAAGAACAAGCTGGGCCTGAGCGTGCTGACCCCGGCGCTGCGGCGCGAGGCATGGGAAGTGGCGGTCGCCAGCCAGGCGGTCAGCTGGATGTCGCAGCAGGAGCTGGAACGGTATTCGGGCCTGTATGCCGGCATGCGCGACGTGCAGATGATCAATGCCAGCGGCGGCAACAATTTCCTCAACGGCCCGGGCATGATGGACACGATCAGCGATGTGCGCATGGGCGACGGCGATCCGAAGGCGATTTTCCGCATGCTGAGCCAGATGATCACCGCCTACAGCAGCCTGGACGGCAACCTGCAGGCGCTGCGCAACGACCTGGCCAAATCCGTGCCGCCCGCCCCGCATTCCTGACGCACTCCTGATCTACGGCAGATGCGCCACCAGGTGCTCCCACAGCCGGGTGGCGACCGGACCGTGGGCGACATCGCGGCGGCGCGCGATGACCAGTTCCAGCTCGCTTTCGCGGAAATGGTCGCCGGCCATCGACAGCAGCCGCCCCTGCGCCAGATCCTCTTCCACCAGGTACAGCGGCATATGCCCCCATCCCATCCCTTGCAGGATCACCTCGCGCTTCATGAACTGATCGGCGACGGTGCAGCGGCGGGCGCCGTCCACCACGAAGTAGTCGCGCGGGGCGCCGTTGCGCGCGCTGTCGCGTATCACGCATTGCACGTAGGGCCGCATCATTTCCGGCGTGATGCCGGCGTGCACCGGAAAATCCAGGAAATCGGGCGCCACCACCGGCACCAGCCGGACGCGCTGCCATCCCCTGGCGTCGAAGCGCATCTCCGCCTGCTCGAGGTGATGGAAGATCAAGTCCGCCTCGCCGCTTTGCAGGCGCTCCCACGGGCCTGACAGGGCCTCGAAATGCAGGTCCAGCCTGGTCCCCGGGCACTGCGCAAAAAAACGCCGCAGCAAATGCAAGGTCGCCGGCAGCGGGCACAGGTCGCCGATCACCACCGCCAGCCTGACTTCCTCCCCCATGGCGATCTGCCGAGCCTGCGTTTCCATCTGCCTGGCGCTGTCCAGCATCTGCCTGGCCCGGTCCAGGAAGGCCTCGCCGGCGGCGGAGACGGCGACCCGGTAGCCGCTGCGGTCGAACAGCGCCAGCCCCAGTTGGCGCTCGAGGCTGGCGACGGCGGCAAACACGCTGGGATGGGAGCGGTGCAGCCGGGTCGCGGCCTTTTGAAAGCTGCCCAGTTCGGCGACCGCCAGGAAGCATGCCAGTTCATGCAGGGTGAATCCAACAGAGTTCATAAATCCTACAGAGATTGACAAGATTTTCCAATTTTATCCGAATATGTTTTCCCATACAGTCGTGGCTCGACCACTTTCAGGAGAACCTCATGCGTGCCATACAAATCGCCCAGTTCGGCGGTCCCGACCAGTTGCAGCCGGTGCAGCTGCCCACACCGGTGCCCGCTCCCGGCCAGGTGCTGATCCGCGTCCAGGCGTTCGGCCTGAACCGCGCGGAAACCTATATGCGCCAGGGCTTGTGGGGCGAAGTCGCCAGGGTGCCGGGCATCGAGTGCGTCGGCATCGTGGCCGCGGCGCCGGGAACCGGGCTGCGTGAAGGCGACACCGTGGCCGCCATCATGGGCGGCATGGGGCGCACCATCAACGGCAGCTACGCGGAATATGCGTGCGTCCCGGCCGGCAATGTGGTGCCGCTGCGCTCGTCGCTGCCGTGGGCCGATCTGGCCGCGATACCGGAATCGTATGCAACCGCCTGGGCCTGCTTGCACGACAACCTGGAATTGCGTCCCGGGCAAACCCTGCTGGTACGCGGCGCCAGCTCCGCGCTGGGCCAGGCCGCGACCAATATCGCGGCCCACGCGGGCGCGCAGGTGATCGCCACCACGCGCCGTCCGGCTGCGCTCGAGACCCTGTTGAAAGACAACGGCGCCCGCCACGTCATCGAGGAACAGCCCAGCCTGGCCGCCGCCGTGCGCGCCATCGCTCCCGGCGGCGTCGACGCGGTGCTGGACCTGGTGGGCAACACCACGCTGCTCGATTCGCTGGCCCTCGCGGCCCGGCCCGGCCGCGTCTGCCAGGCAGGCTTCCTCGGCGGCCTCGGGCCGCTGGCCGGCTTCCTGCCGCTGCAACATCTGCCGCCGCGGGTGCAGCTGAGCTTTTTCGGCAGCTTCGCCTTCGGCTCGCCGGGATTCGAGCTGGACCGGGTGCCCCTGCAGCAAATCGTCGAGCGGGTGGAACAGGGCCACTACCGGGCAAGGCCGGCGCGGGTATTTTCCTTCGAAGACATCGTCGGCGCCCATGAATACCTGGAGTCCGGCACGGGAACGGGCAAGGCTGTTGTGACCGTACTACCCTGACGCCGGCATTTTCTGCTAACATGTGAATACCTATTCACTTGTTAGCATTATGAGTTGCCAACACGACTATACCGTCTGCGATCCCGCGATTGCCCAGCTGGCCGATCTGTTCCACCTGCTGGGCGATCCGACGCGCCTGCGCATCGTGCTTGCCTGCGTGGCGGCGCCGATCGCCGTCAGCGACATCGCCTCCTCCCTTGAACTGAGCAGCTCCCTGGTCAGCCACCACTTGCGCCTGCTGCGCGCGGCGCGCATCGTCAAGTCCGAGCGCCAGGGCAAGCAGGTTTTCTACTCCGCAGCCGACGCCCATATCAGCGGCGTCCTCAACGATATGCTCGAACATATCGCCGAACCTTCCAACGGGAACGAAGCATGAGCCAGCACCACGACCATCACGACCACGATCATCATGACCACGACCATGGCCACGCGCCGGCCAAGGCCAAGGCGCACAGCCACGATCATGGGCACGACCACAGCCACGGCCACCACCACGGCGACCCGAACACCATGGGCCGCGCCTTCGCCATCGCCATCGTGCTCAACACCGTGTTCGTGGCGATCGAGTTCTTCTACGGCTTCCTGGCCAACTCCACCGCGCTGATGGCCGACGCCGGCCACAACCTGTCGGACGTGCTGGGCCTGATGCTGGCCTGGGGCGCCGCCATCCTGGCCCGGCGTACGCCGAACGGCCGCTATACCTACGGCCTGCGCAGCACCTCGATGCTGGCCGCGCTGTTCAATTCGATGCTGCTGATGGCGGCCTGCGGCGGCATCGCCTGGGAAGCCGTGCAGCAGCTGGTGCATCCGGAACCGGTGGCCGGCCTGACGGTGTCGGTGGTGGCCGGCGTCGGCATCCTGGTCAACGGTTTCTCGGCCTGGCTGTTCATGTCCGGCAGCAAGGACGACATCAACATCCGCGGCGCCTACCTGCACATGGCCGCCGACGCCGCCATCTCGCTGGGCGTGCTGGTGGCCGGCGTCATCGTCCGCTATTCCGGCTGGAACTGGCTGGACCCGCTGGTCAGCATGGCCATCGTCGCCTTCATCGCCTACAGCACCTGGTCGCTGTTGAAGCAGGCCATGCGCATGATGCTGGCCGCCGTGCCGGACAATGTGGACCGCGCCGAGATCGAAGCCTTCCTGCGCAGCCAGCCCGAGGTGAGCGAGGTGTGCGACGTGCACATCTGGGCCATGAGCACCACCGAGACGGCGCTGACGGCGCAACTGGTCACGCCGGCCGGCCACCCCGGCGACGGCGCCATCGACGCCATCAGCCGCCAGCTGCGCGAGGAATTCTCGATCCAGCACAGCACGCTGCAGATCCGCCTCGGCACCGGCGCGCAGGAATGCTGCCTGCAGCCGGCGCCGCACTAAGCTAAGCGGTTAGTCCGCCAGGTTGGCGTACAGCGGCGTGCTCAGATAGCGCTCGCCAAAGGACGGGATGATCACCACGATGATCTTGCCCGCGCTCTCCGGCCGCCGCGCCACCTGCAGCGCGGCCCACAGCGCGGCGCCGGAAGAGATCCCCACCAGCAGCCCTTCCTGGCTGGCTGCCAGGCGCGCGGTCTCGAACGCATCCTCGTTTTTCACGCCGATGATTTCATCGTAGACCTTGGTGTTCAGCACCGCCGGCACGAAGCCGGCGCCTATGCCCTGGATCGGGTGCGGACCCTTGGTGCCCTTGGCCAGCATCGGCGACGCCTCCGGTTCCACCGCGATGCAGCGGAATTCCGGCTTGCGCGCCTTGATCACCTCGCCCACGCCGGTGATCGTGCCGCCGGTGCCGACGCCGGCCACCAGGATGTCGGCGCGGCCGTCGGTATCGGCCCAGATTTCCTCGGCCGTCGTGCGGCGATGCACGTCGGGATTGGCGGGATTGTTGAACTGCTGCGGCATCAGGTAGCGGCGGTCGCCCTCGGCCAGCTCCTCGGCCTTGCGGATCGCGCCCAGCATGCCTTCGCTGCCCGGCGTCAGTATCAGTTCAGCGCCGTAGGCGCGCAGCAGCAGGCGCCGTTCGCGGCTCATGGTGTCCGGCATGACCAAGGTGCAGCGGTAGCCGCGCGCGGCGCAGACCATCGCCAGCGCGATGCCGGTGTTGCCGCTGGTCGGTTCGAGGATGATGGTGTCGGGACGGATCTGGCCGGCCGCTTCGGCCGCTTCGATCATGGACAGGCCGATGCGGTCTTTCACGCTGTGGGCCGGGTTGCAGTATTCCAGCTTGGCCAGTACCTGGGCGGTGCTGCCCTTGGCCAGCCGGTTCAGCCGTACCAGCGGGGTACGGCCGATCAATTCGGTTACGTCGTTGGCTATCTTCATCAGAACCTCCGGGGTGGGACGGAGGTTCCAGTCTACGCCTTTATTTGACGTCCATCAGCTCCACGTCGAAGATCAGCGCGGAATTCGGCGGGATGCCGCTGCCCGGCGACGGGCGCGAGCCGTAAGCCAGTTCCGACGGGATGATCAAGGTGCGCTTGCCGCCCACCTTCATGCCCTGGATGCCCTGGTCCCAGCCCTTGATGACGCGGCCGGCGCCCAGCACGAAGTCCAGCGGCTCGCCGCGCGGGATCGACGAGTCGAACAGCTTGCCGTGCATGCCTTTCGCCAGCGGACGATACAGCCAGCCCGAGTAGTGCATGTAGACGGTGGCGCCGGTGGTCGCTTCCTTGCCGGTGCCGACCTTGGTGTCGGTGACGATCAGCTGCTCGGCGGCCGGGCCCGGCGTGGCCGAGCCGACCACCAGCGGCGGTGGCGGCGCATCGGCGGCGGTGGCCGGCGCGGCCGGGGTTTGCGCCTGGGCCACGGAGGCCGCCAGCGCGCACAGTGCAACGAATACGGAACTACGCATCATATGGTTTTCTTTCGATGGGTCTGGGACAGCGGGCTATGATAGCAAACCTGTATCGCGAACTGGATAAAACTTACATCGTCGCGGCGGCCGGTACCGCCGGTTGCACGCTCTCGGCCAGCTTGAGCAGCACCTGGCTGGCGGCCACCATGCCGAAGGTGGCGGTGACCACCATCGCCGAGCCGAAGCCGGCGCAGTTCAAACCGGTGACCCCGCCGGCGCGCTCGTCGCCGTCCACCGCGCACGCCTCGCCCGTTTCCGGGAACTTCAGCGGCTCCATCGAGAACACCGCGTCGACGTGGAACTTGGTCTTTTCGCCGCGCGGATAGCCGTACTGGCTGCGCAGCACCTTGCGCACTTTTTTCAGCAGCGGTTCCTGCTCGGTGCGCGCCAGGTCGCGCACGGCGATCTGGGTCGGATCGGTCTGGCCGCCGGCGCTGCCGATGATGATCATCGGCAGCGCGTGCTGACGGCACCAGGCGATCATCGCCGCCTTGGCCTTGACGCTGTCGATGGCGTCGACCACGTAGTCGTACCTGCCCGCGCCCAGCATCTGCTCCAGGTTGTCCGGCGTGACGAAGTCCTCGATCTGGTTGACCACGCAGAACGGATTGATCTGGGCGATGCGCTCGGCCAGCGCGCCGATCTTGGCCTGGCCGACGGTGCCGCTCAGGGCCTGGATCTGGCGGTTGATGTTGGACTCGGCGACGTTGTCCAGATCAATCAAGGTCAGCTGGCCGATGGCGCTGCGCGCCAGCGCCTCGACGATCCAGGAGCCGACGCCGCCGGTGCCGACCACGCACACGTGGGCGCCGCGGAAGCGCGCCAGCGCGCGCTCGCCATAGAGGCGGGCGATGCCGCCGAAGCGGCGCTCGAAGTCGATATCGTCGAATTGGGTGGGGGCGATGGAGTTCATAGCCGACATTTTAACGGACGCTGCAACAAAAATTATTTTAGAATGACTTTCTACCTTAGCCAGAGCGCCCATCCCATGAGTACCTTGTTTGACACCGCCCCCGATTTCAGCCAGCCGATAGCAGTCTTGAAACATTGCCACGACAAGATACGCCAGCAGCTGGAAACGCTGCAGAAGCTGCTGGCGTATTTGCCCAAGCACGGCGCCGACGCCGAGGCGCAAAAGGCCGCGCAAGCGGTGCAGAAATATTTCAACAAGGCGGCCCACCTGCACCACGACGACGAGGAGCAAAACCTGGTGCCGATGCTGCAGGCCACCGCGCGCGGCGCCGACGCCGCGCTGCTGGCCGAGCTGGTGCCCGGCATTTTGGCCGACCACCAGCAAATGGACCAAGACTGGCATATAATTAATTCACAACTTGATCAAATTGCAAATGGGCAAAGTACCGCCTTGTCGGCGCAGGATGTCCAGCGTTTCTGCGACGCCTACGCGGCCCATATGACCAAGGAAGAAACGCACGTCGCGCCGATGGCCAAGCGCCTGTTCAGCCCGGAGCAGATGGCCCAGCTGGGCAGCGCGATGCAGGTGCGGCGCGGCATCGCCCCGGCCCTGCCGCAAAGCCAGGTGCCGGAGCAGCAACAGGTGGCGGTGGCCAACACGGTGGCCGACGGCGTGGTGCTGGCGGACCTGCGCCTCGATTACGGCCGCGCCAGTTTGACGGAACACGATGTGCTGGACGATCCGATCGCCCAGTTCGGCAAGTGGTTTGAAGAAGCCCTGCGCGCCCAGGTCAATGAACCGAACGCGATGAGCGTGGCGACGGTGGGTGCGGACGGCAAGCCCAGTTCGCGCATTGTGCTGATCAAGCAGTACGACCAGCGCGGCTTCACCTGGTACACCAATTACGAGAGCCAGAAAGGCCGGCAACTGCGCGCCAATCCGCACGCCGCGCTGTTATTCTTTTGGAGCGAGTTGGAACGCCAGGTGCGGATAGAAGGCAAGGTGGAGCGCACCTCCGCCGAAGAGAGCGACAAGTATTTTTACAGCCGGCCGGTGAAAAGCCAGATCGCCGCGATCGCATCGCAGCAGAGCGCGCGGATCGCCAACCGGGAACAGATGGAAGCCAATTACGATGCCGCCGCCGCGGTCGGCGGCGAACATCCGGTGCGGCCGGAACACTGGGGCGGCTACCGCCTCGATCCGGTGCGCATCGAGTTCTGGCAGGGACGCCGTTCGCGTTTCCATGACCGGATCGTGTACGTCAAACAGGCAGATGGAAGCTGGGTGAAGGAACGCTTGCAGCCGTAGCACCGGCGCGCCGGGCGGGACACCAGGCCATCGCTTGCGATGGTCTTTTTGTTTCTGAACTCGGAGGTTATCTTGTTTGTACAGAACCGACTCAGCACCTGGATCTCGGGCATCCGCCAGCAAATCGCGCTGCCGCTGCGCATCGAACTGTGGAACGGCCAGCATGTCGATTTCTCCGACCAGCCGCCGCGCGTGACGATACGGCTGCCCAATGTGTCGGCGGCGCGCTACCTGCTGACGCCGTCGCTGTCCAACCTCGGCGCCGCCTATGTCGAAGGCGCGATCGAGGTCAAGGGCCGCGCGCACGACATGATCGCCATCGTCAACGCGCTGGCGCGCACCACGCTCAAGGCCGAGGGCAAGTTCGCCCGCATCGTGCGCGGCATGGCCCACAGCAAGCAGAAGGACGCGGAGGCGATCCGCTACCACTACGACGTGTCCAACGAGTTCTACGCGCAGTTCCTCGATCCCAACATGGTGTATTCCTGCGCCTATTTCGAGAACGGCGACGAGGACCTGGCCGTGGCCCAGGTCAAGAAGATCGACCACATCCTGCGCAAGATCGAGCTCAAGCCCAACCAGACGCTGCTCGACATCGGCTGCGGCTGGGGCGCGCTGGTGATACGCGCGGCGCAGCAGTACAAGGCGCGCTGCGTCGGCGTCACGCTGTCCGAAAACCAGTTCGCGCTGGCCAAGGAGCGGGTGCGGCGCGCCGGGCTGGAACACCTGGTCGAGATCCGCCTGCAGGACTACCGCGACGTGCGCGGCCAGTTCGACCGCATCACCAGCGTCGGCATGTTCGAGCACGTCGGCGTCAAGCACCTGCCCGAGTATTTCGCGGCCATCAACAGGCTGCTGGCGCCGGACGGCGTGGTGATGAACCACGGCATCACCACCACCGATCCGGACAACGGCGAGACGCCGTACGGCGGCGGCGAGTTCATTGAAAAATACGTGTTCCCGCACGGCGAACTGGCGCACGTCGGCAACGTGCTCAAGACCATGCAGCAAGGGGGGCTGGAAGTGTTCGACGTGGAGAACCTGCGCCGCCACTACGCCCGCACCTGCGCGATCTGGACCGACAATTTCGAGGCCGGGGCCGAGCGCGCGCGGGCGCTGGCGGGCGACAAGCGCTATCGGATCTGGCACGTCTACCTGGCCGGCTGCAGCTATGCCTTCGAGCAGGACTGGATCAGCCTGTACCAGATCGTCGGCCGCAAGGCGGCGCAACGCAGCGGCACGCTGCCCTGGTCGCGCAAGCATATGTATCCGTCGGCGGCGGACAATACGAGCAATGGCACCGGCGCCGGGAACTACGCGCTCGGCGGCGACGGCCTGCCGGCGTTCGCGCTGCTTCAGGACGATGGCGGCGCGGCCGTGGCGTCGACGCCGCCGGCGATCAAGGCCTTCAGCGCCTCGTAGACCTGCTCCAGCGCCGACTCCAGGCGCACGGCGGCCGATTGCCACGGCTGGCCGGCATGCAACGCCGCCGACAGCTGCTCGGCCAGCGCCACCGCGCGCGCGGCGCCGAAGTTGACCAGCACGCCCTTGAGGCTGTGCACGGCGCGCGTGCTGCGTTCGGTCTCGCCCGACGCCAGCGCCGCGCCCAGTTCCTGCCACAGCTGCGGGCCGTCCTGCAGGAACAGCGCGGCCAGTTCCAGCAGCAGTTCGGTATCGCCGTCCAGCCGCTGCAGCGCGCCGCGCCAGTCCAGCAACTGATGGCCGCTGTCGGGCTGATAGCGCTGCAGCATTTCGCGCAGCTGCTGGCTGTCGACCGGCTTGGACAGGTAGTCGTCCATGCCCGCCTCCATGCAGCGCTCGCGGTCGCCGGCCATGGCGCGCGCGGTCATCGCGATGATCGGCACATGGCCGCCCTGCGCCAGCTCGCGCAGGCGGATCTGGCGCGTGGCCGCCAGGCCGTCCAGGGCCGGCATCTGCACGTCCATCAGGATCACGTCGAAGCCGCCGTGCACCGCGCTGTCGAGCACGGCCAGGCCGTTGTCGACCAGGGTGACGCGGTGGCCCAGCTTTTCCAGCAGCCGCATCGCCAGCCGCTGGTTGACCGGATTGTCTTCGGCCAGCAGCACGCGCAGGCCGCCGAGCGCGGGCGCAGTGGTGGCCGCCGACGCCGGCGAGTATGAAGGCAATGCGTCGCCCTCGGCGGTCAGCACGCTGGGCCCCATGTTCGCGCCCGGGGCCTGCACCGGCAGCGGCGGCAGCGGCGCCGCCTGCGTCACCCCGGTGTGCTGCAGCGGCACGGTAAAGCTGAACACGCTGCCCCGCCCCGGTTCGCTGCTGACGTCTATCCGTCCCTGCATCAGGATCACCAGCCGGCGGCAGATCGCCAATCCCAGGCCGGTGCCGCCGTACTGGCGCGTGGTGGAACCGTCGACCTGGGCAAACGCCTCGAAGATCATGTGCTGCTTTTCGGCCGGCACGCCGATGCCGGTGTCGCGCACGGCAAACGTGATGTCGCTGCGGCCGTCGTGCTCGGGACCGGCGCCCAGCGCCACCGTCACGCCGCCGTGTTCGGTGAACTTGATGGCGTTGCCGACCAGGTTCAGCAGCACCTGGCGCAGCCGCCCCGGATCGCCCTTCATGATGCGCGGCAGTTCCGGCGCCAGCTCGCCGGCCAGCGCCAGCCCTTTCTGCCGGGCGCGCAAGCCCATCGCGCGCAGCGTGTCGCCCACCAGCTGGTGCAGGTCGAACGGCACTTCCTCGATCTCCAGCTTGCCCGCCTCGATCTTGGAAAAGTCGAGGATGTCGTCGACGATGTGCAGCAGGGCGTCGGCCGAGGCCTTGACCAGCCCCAGGTCGGCGCGCTGCTCGGCGTTGAGTCCGGACTCCAGCACCAGCTCGGTCATGCCGAGGATGCCGTTCATCGGCGTGCGGATTTCATGGCTCATATTGGCCAGGAATTCGCTCTTGGCGCGGCTGGCCGCCTCGGCCGATTCCACCGCGTGCTGCATGGCGGCGCGGGCGGCGCGCTGCTCGCTGATGTCGATGAAATAGCCGAGCATATAGGACAGCCCGCCGCTGTTGATCACCTTGCGGCTGACCAGCACGTCGATCGGCGGGTCGACGCTGGTCATGCGCCGTTCGCTGGTGACCAGCCGGCCGCTGCTCCACGCCTGTTCGTCCTCGCGCAAGGTGGCGGCGGCCCAGCGCGGCGAGGCGAAGTCGCCGATGGTGCGGCCGAGGATTTCCGCCCGCGAGCGCTGCGTGAATTCCTCGAAGCGGCTGTTGAAGCGCAGGAAGCGGCCGGCGCGGTCCTTGAGGAAGACGGGGATAGGCAGCTGGTCGAGGATCTGCTCGGTCAGCTCCTGCTGGTCGCGCGCGGCCCGGTCGGCCGCGGATTCGGTCGGCGTGGTCAGGTCGGCGTGCAGGTCGCGCTGCAGGCCGGCCAGCTTGGCCGCGGTCTTGTCGCGCCAGGTGCCGACGTTGCCGCGCTGCTGGCGGTTTTCCTTGCGCAGCAGCGAGTTGGCCAGGCGCAGCTGGGTGGACTCGGTCTCCAGTTCGGCCAAGGTGATCAGCAGCCGTTCCAGCGCGGCCTCGTCGCCCAGGCCGAACGCCTGCCGTATCGGCCCGATCAGGCTGTCGCGGCGCAGCGCCGGCGCCGGCCAGCTAGGCGGTGGCGACTGTGGCATCGCCAGCCTGGTCGGGTTCGTCGCGGAAACGGGCGCGGATGTGCTGCACGTCGTCCCAGCGCGCCAGCAAGGCGTCGACGCAGCGCCGGTCGAAATGCGTGTTGCAGTTGTCCAACAAGTGACGGCGGGCGTCCTCCATGCTCCAGGCTTGCTTGTACGGCCGCACGCTGGTCAGCGCGTCGAACACGTCGGCCACGGCGACGATGCGGCCCACCAGCGGAATGGCCTCGCCGGCCAGGCCGCGCGGGTAGCCGTTGCCGTCCCAGCGCTCGTGGTGGGTCAGCGCGATCTCGGCCGCCAGCTGCAGCATGCGCGCCTGGCAATCCTTGAGGATGTTGTAGCCGATGCCGGCGTGCTGGCGCATCACCACCATTTCCTCGTCGTTCAGGCGGCCCGGCTTGAGCAGGATGTGGTCCGGCGTGCCGACCTTGCCGATGTCGTGCATGGGCGCGGCGTTGAGGATGTCGTCCTGCTGTTCTGCGGACAGGCCCAGCTGGCCGGCGATCAGCTTCGAATAGTGGGCCATGCGCTGGATGTGGGCGCCGGTCTCGGGATCGCGGTACTCGGAGGCGCGGCACAGCAGCATGATGGTTTCCTGCTCGCGCGCGCGCAGCTCGGCGGTGGCCTTGCTGACCTCGTCCGCCAGCCAGCTGGCGCGGTGCTGCAGGCTCAAGGTGGCGCTGCGCAGCGCCAGCATGTTGCGGGTGCGGGCCAGGAACTCGACCTTGTCGATCGGTTTGATGAGGAAATCGCTGGCGCCGTTTTCCAGCGCGCGGTGGCGCACGTCGACGTCGACGCTGGCGGTCACCATCAGCACCGGCGGGCGCTGGTCCGGCGGCGCGGCCAGCGCGGCGATCAGCTCCAGCCCGTTCATGTCCGGCATCATGTAATCGACGATCAGCAGATCGTAGGGGTTGGCGTTGCACCAGGCCAGCGCCTCGCGCGCCGACTGGAACGACATCGTGCTGACGTCCTGCAGTTTATCGACCAGCCGCGACATCAGCACCAGGTTGATATGGGTGTCGTCGACCAGTACCACCTTCATGCATGCCTCCGGGCTTAGTCGTTCTTATTATTTCAAGCGATGCGTGTACGTCTTCTTGAACTTGGCCACCTTGGGCGCCACCACGAAGGCGCAATAGCCCTGCAGCGGATGCTGGCGGAAGTAGTCCTGGTGATAGTCCTCGGCCTTGTAGTAGGGCTGGGCCGGCGACAGTTCGGTGACGATGGGCGCGTCCCACACTCCCGCCATTTCGGCGATCACCTGGCGCGCCGTGGCTTCCTGCTGCGGCGACTGGTGGTAGATCACCGAGCGGTACTGGGTGCCGACGTCGTTGCCCTGGCGGTTCAGGGTGGTCGGGTCGTGGATGGTGAAGAAGATTTCCAGCAGGTCGCGATAGCTGACGACGGCCGGATCAAAGTCCAGTTTCACCACTTCGGCATGGCCGGTGTCGCCGGCGCAGACTTGCTCGTAGGTCGGGTTGGGCTGATGGCCGCCCGTGTAGCCGGACTCAACGTGGGTAACGCCCTTCACTTCCAGATACACCGCCTCGATGCACCAGAAACAGCCTCCGCCCAGTATCGCGGTTTCGATTGTCATCACTCCCCCTGCGTAGAAGACTGCCCGGTTCTGTCCATGAGTGACTGTAACGCAAACCGGGGCAATACGCTATCGCGGGGCAAACTTTGGCATAATGTCAGAAATATACAGGCCAACCATGCACACACGTTCTCCCCGCGCCCAACAGCGCTCCTTCGATACCCCCCATTTCCGCCAGGCCCTGGGGCAGTTCGCCACCGGCGTCACCGTCATCACGACGCGGTTGGCGGACGGCACTTTCCGTGGCCTGACGGCGAGTTCCTTCAATTCGGTATCGCTGGATCCGCCGCTGGTGCTGTGGAGCCTGGCCACCTCGGCCAACAGCATGCCCATCTTCACCGGCAACTCGCATTACGTCATCAATGTGCTGTCGGCCGGCCAGGCGCACCTGGCCAAGCTGTTTTCCACGCGCGGCGTCAATCCGTGGGACAGCGTGGAATACGAACTGTCGCGCACCGGCCAGCCGATCCTGAAAGGCTCGTCGGCCTGGTTCGAATGCCACAACCGCAGCCGCTATCCCGAGGGCGACCACGTCATTTTCGTCGGCGAGGTCGAGCTGTGCGCGGTCACGCCGGCGCCGCCGCTGATTTTCCACGGCGGGCAATTCTGCAGTCTGGGCTAAAAACGGAAATTGGTGTCGCCATTTGAAAAGCCGGCCCCCGTGTGACGGCATAGAATGCTGGGCAGCATACACCACAATGAGAGACCACCATGAGCCAAGCCCGCGCCCAATTCCACTGGGATGATCCCCTCCTGCTGGACCAGCAACTGACCGACGACGAGCGCATGGTGCGCGACGCCGCCGCCGCCTATTGCCAGGACAAGCTGCAGCCGCGCATCCTCGAAGCGTTCCGCCACGAGCAAATGGACACCTCCATCTTCCGCGAAATGGGCGAACTGGGCCTGCTCGGCCCGACCATCCCGGAACAGTACGGCGGTCCCGGCCTGAACTACGTGTCCTACGGCCTGATCGCGCGTGAAGTCGAGCGCGTCGATTCCGGCTACCGCTCGATGATGAGCGTGCAGTCGTCGCTGGTGATGGTGCCCATCTACGAATTCGGCACCGAGGAACAGAAACAGAAATACCTGCCGAAACTGGCCACCGGCGAGTGGATCGGCTGCTTCGGCCTGACCGAGCCCAACCACGGCTCCGATCCCGGCTCGATGATCACCCGCGCCAAGAAGGTGGCGGGCGGCTACGCGCTGACCGGTTCCAAGATGTGGATCACCAATTCGCCGGTGGCCGACGTGTTCGTGGTCTGGGCCAAGGACGATGAAGGCGCGATCCGCGGCTTCGTGCTGGAAAAAGGCATGGCCGGCCTGAGCGCGCCCGCGATCCACGGCAAGTTCGGCCTGCGCGCCTCGGTGACCGGCGAGATCGTCATGGACAATGTGTTCTGCCCGGAAGAGAACGCCTTCCCGGACGTGCGCGGCCTGAAGGGTCCGTTCACCTGCTTGAACTCGGCGCGCTACGGCATCGCCTGGGGCGCGCTGGGCGCGGCGGAAGACTGCTGGCACACGGCGCGCCAGTACGTGCTGGACCGCTCGCAGTTCGGCCGTCCGCTGGCCGCCAACCAGCTGGTGCAGAAGAAGCTGGCCGACATGCAGACCGAAATCACGCTGGGCCTGCAGGGCTGCCTGCAGCTGGGCCGCATGAAGGATGCCGGCACGGCGGCGGTGGAAATCACCTCGATGATGAAGCGCAACTCCTGCGGCAAGTCGCTGGACGTCGCCCGCGTGGCGCGCGATATGCTGGGCGGCAACGGCATCTCGGACGAGTTCGGCATCATCCGCCACATGGTGAACCTGGAAGTGGTCAATACCTACGAAGGCACGCATGACATCCATGCGCTGATCCTGGGCCGGGCCCAGACCGGCATCCAGGCCTTCCAGTAAAGCTAAAAAAAAACCGCTGCCGAGGCAGCGGTTTCTCATTGTGCGGCCGCTTTCTAGAAGCCCTTGAAGGCATAGCCGATGCTGACGTTGACCGCCAGCGGATCCAGGCGCACGTCCTGGGTCTGACCGGTCGAGTAATGCGCGGTGGTTTTCAGCTTGGTCTTGATGACCGAAGCGTCGATGAACCACTTCTCGTTGATCTTCAACGTGCCGCCGATCTGGTAGCTGGCCGCCCACTTGTCATCGAGCTTGAAGGTTGCGCCAGGGCCGCCGGTGTTCAGGATCGAGGTCAGCTGGCCCGAACCACGCTCCTTCTGGAACATGGCGTAGGTGATGCCCAGGCCCACGTACGGACGGAACATCGAGTTGGCCGGCAGGAAGCGGTACTGGATAAAGGCGGTCGGCGGCAGCACTTCGGCCGTGGCCAGCTTGCCCGTGCCCTGAATGGCGCCGGCGCCCTCCAGCTCGTGCTTGTACGGCAGACCCAGATCCAGTTCGGCCGAGATGTTGTCGGTCACCATGTAGGCAACCGCAAAGCGCGGCTTGGTATCCGAACCGACGTCGGTCTTGGTGCCTGGCAGCGCCGGCGCCGAAACGTCGCCCGAGTCGACTTTAGGGGTGATCTTGTTGACGCCCAGCGTGCCCAGCCAGGTGCCCTGGGTTTGTTGTGCGGATGCAGCCGAGGCTACCGTCATCGCGGCGGCCAGCGCCAGCAGTTTTACCGTGTTCTTCATATCGTCTCCAGATTTATTGTGTTGTGAGTCCGGCAGCCGGCGCCCTCAGGCGGCGGCTGCCTGCGACGACAGAATTACAGCCAGCCCTTGACCACCAGCTTCTCGGCCACATAACGGGCCAGCAGCAGGTTGGTGAACGGCGTCGGGTGGACGTCGTCGGCGAAGGACCAGTGGCTGATATCGCCGGACTTGACGTTGCTGGCGTTGCAGACCAGCGAGCTGGCCAGCGGGTTCTTGGCAGGGGTCAGGTCGCAGGCGGTTTCCGACACGTTGGTCAGGCCGTATGGGCCGGGGTTGGTGGCCTGGTCGTGGCTGGCGGCAAACACGTCCACGATCAGCACCTTGGTTTCCGACGACAGGCCGGTGGTCAGCGCGGTGTTGAAGGCGCTGACCATGGCGTTGATCAGGGCCTGGGTCGATGCCGACTGGCCGCGGCCCGACGGCGTGGTGGCCACGTCCGGCAGGTTGTTCACGGTGACGAAGTTGGCGCCGTTGGCGACGATCTGGGTTTTCACCAGGGTGGCCAGTTCGGTGCCGGCGGTCGTCATGGCGGCGACCAGGTCGGGACCGTGGGCGGTGGCATAGTCGGCACCAGCCTTGGCGCCGGCGGCGGTCGCGTCGGTGGTGGCCTTGGCCACCATCGGACCGTAGACGGCAGGCGATGCCACAGCCGAGTTGCCTGGCTGGATGGCGGCGGCGCCGATGGCGGCCTGGGTGATCGTGGTCTGGGTGCTGCCAGGACGCGCCGCTTCGGTGCCCGCGGCCAGGCCGATGGCCTGGGCGGCGGTCTGCGGGTTGGTGGCGCCGGCGGCCAGCTGGCCCACCAGGCTGGTCACATAGGCTTGGCCGCCGGCGGCGGTACCGGCCGCGGTGGCGTCGGCGCTCAGCTTGGACAGGTTGAACAGCACGTCGTTACCGCCGGCCATGACCAGCACCAGCTCGTCGCCCTTGAATTTGCCGCCGACGGCTTTCAGGTGGTTGGCCACCTGGGTGACCACAGGAATGGTCAGCGCGCCCAGCGGGCTGCCGGTCAGCTTGTTGCCTGGGCCGACAGGGTTGGTCACACGGGCGCCGCCCTGTGCATAGCCGTAGCAGCCGGCGTGGGCTACTTGCGGCACCGAGAAGCCTTGGGCTGCATTGCCGTCGAGGCCGGTAATCGCGGGGCATGGCGCGGCCACGCCGATTTGCGCGGCCATCAGTTCGGTCCAGTTCTTGCCCGTCAGCGTGGACACGGTGGCGGAGCTGTCGCCGTTGATCGTGAATTTGCCACCCTTCAGCGCAGCCACGGTGCCGACAGCGTAGGAGCCGACGTCGGACAGGCTATCGCCAAACGATACCTGGGCGCTGAACTTGTTCTTGAGGGTTTGGTTGCCAGGTGCTGGATCTGTACCGCCGCAGCCTGCAAGGACGGCCAAGGCCATTGCAGCGAGTGCAAATTTGGTGTGACGCATATTGTCTCCTAGGAATTTTATTTTGTGATGTGATACGAACGGCCGTGCTATTCGCAACACAACTAATATGCCAGCCTTGAGCAACGTTGTATAGAGGAGCACGCAATTGAGCGTCCTTTTTGTGGCTAAAAAGAACGTTTGCTCGGTGTCAATTTCGGCATGAAAGCGAGTCCGGCAGTATTTTCACCGCGATGGTGCGGAATCGAAGAAGTTTCTTGCCTCACGCATACAGAATGGCGCCACCAGGCCGGCATGGTAGCTGTCGGCGACGGCCTTGTTGGCATCGCTCCCGCTGCCGCCGCCGCTGATGACCGAAAGCCGCAGCAATGCCTTGGCGGCGGCGAACTCCGCGCGCGCGTTGCGGTAGTCGGTGAGCAGCGCGGAGTCGTCCAGATCCAGCACCGTCAATTGCAGCGACGACATGGCCTGGGCGCGGAAATAAGCGCCGGCGGCATCGGTATTGGCGAACGGCACCACCGGGTCCTGGTTGCCGCCGCACAGGAACAGCGGCACGCTCGGCGTGTAGGTGCGCAGGTCGTTCTTCAGCAGCCACTTGCGCAGCGGCTGCGCCGGCGCGCAGGCCAGCGGCGTGCTCGAGTTGGTATTGCACGGATTGGCCTTCAGATCGGCCAGGTAGCTGTTGCGGTAGCTGGTCTTGAGCAAATGGTCGGCGCCGAAATAGGAAGCGTAGCCGGCCGCCTGCGGCAGCGAATCGGCCGCGAACAGCACGTCGTTCGGCAGCTTGCCGGCGGCGACCAGGTCGCCCAGGCCCAGGGTGCCGGGCAGCAGCGTGTCGATGCCGGTGGCGTATTTGTCTTCGTAGACGTCGTTCAGGCTGGTGTACAGGCCGGCGCCGGCGCGCTGCCCGGCGTTGATCAGCATCGGCAGGAAAGCGCTGGAACCGACCGTCGGCGCGCCGTTGAAGATGGCGTCGCCGAACTGCAGCAAGGCGTACGGGCCGGACATCGGCGCCGCCGCCGTGACCTTGAATTCGCCCGAGTATTTGGTCTGCATCGCGCGCTGCGTGGCCAGCGCCACAAAGCCGCCCTGAGAGTAACCGCTCACCATCAGCCGGCTGGACGCGGTCGCGTTGATGGCGCCGAACGCGCTGCGCGCGGCGCGCAAGGCGTCGATCATGTCGTTGGCCTGCTGCTCGGCGTCGAGATAGGCGTGGTAGGCCATGGCCGAGCCGGCGTAACCGCCGTAGTTCGGCGCCACCACGATGTAGCCCTGCGCCGCGAACATCGCCGCCATCAGGCGCGCCTCGGTGCCGGCCAGGTTGGCCATGTCGGTGGCTTTCGAGGCCGAGGTGCCGTGCGCGTACAGCATCACCGGACGGCCGCCCTGGCACGCCGGATCAGTGCCGGACGGCACCATGATGGCGGTGCTGGCGTCGGTGTCGGCGGCCATGCCGTCGACCGTGTGGTATCTGACGGTGTAGGTGGTGACGGCGCAGGTCGGCGTGCCGGTGACGGCGCTGCCGTAGCTGACCGAGGCCTGCACCAGGTTTCTCATCGTGACGGGATCGACGGTGTTCAGCGTGGCGCCGGCGCTCACAACGGCAGGCACCAGGGTGGCGCCGCCGATGACGACGCCGCGCAACTGCGTAACGGGAGGCTGGGTGACGACGGTGCCGCCGGTATGGTCGGCGGACGAACCGCCACCGCCGCCGCACGAAGCCAACAGGACTGCCGGGAAAATCAGGGAAAGACGGGGGCCGCGCATCATCGCATCCTTGCTAGTGAATTCAAGGTCGCCGAGCGATTTTTTCGGCCGGCAACCGTTTCATCGTAGCAGGAAAGCAAACCGCAAGCACCATGATGTTGCGGTGCCCACACAGCTCATTTGTTCAACAATGACGCGATGACACCGGCCGAGCCGAACACGGATCGGCGCAGCCGGTCGTTGACACCCAGCCATTCCGGGCCTTGCGGCGGGGTTTCGACGAGAATCACGTCGGAGCCGGTCTGGTCCATATCGCGCAAGGCGGCATACAAACCGTAGGCATAGCCGGCCGGGTCGGCGGGCAACATTTGCTGCGACTGCACCAATGCCGGCAAGGCATAGCTGATGACGGCAACAGAGAGACTTTTCGATTGCAACTGAGTCACGGTGTCGGACAGTTTGGCGTGCTCAAGCATGGTGACCGGCGTGCGCGGCGCGTAGTGCGATTCCAGCGTGCCGGAGGCGCGCGGCGCGGCCTGGTCGGGCGCGGCCGGCATGGCGCCGATGACGTCGGCGATCTGCTGCGCGCTGATGCGGCCGGGACGCAGCAGCACCGGGCCGTGCGTGGCCAGGCGCGACAGGTCGACGATGGTCGACTCGATGCCGACCTGGCTGGGTCCGCCTTCGAGCACGGTGGTCAGCAAGGCGGCGCTGCAGGCGTCGTCCCCGGATTCGGTCGGGCCCTCGTCATGGTCGTCGAGGCCGAACTCGTCGCGCACGTGCTGGGCGGTGGTCGGGCTGACGTTGCCGAACTTGTTGGCCGACGGCGCGGCCACGCCGCCCTTGCCGCCCTTGAAGGCGCTCAGCAAGGCGATCGCGACCGGATGCGACGGGCAGCGGATGCCGACCGTATCCTGGCCGCCGGAGACGGCGTCGGGGATGTGGCTGGCGCGTTTCAAAATCAAGGTCAGCGGACCGGGCCAGAAGGCTTGCACCAGCTGGCGCGCTTCCCGCGGAATATCGGTGACCCAGTAGTCGAGATCGGCACCGGGCGCGACGTGGACGATCACCGGATGGTCGTTGGGACGGCCCTTGGCTTCGTAGATGCGGGCCACGGCCGCCGGGTTCTCGGCATCCGCCCCGAGGCCGTAGACGGTCTCGGTCGGAAAAGCGACCAGGCCGCCCGCTTCCAGCACTTCCGCCGCCGTGGCAATGGCGGCCTGGTCAGCGACCGCTTTCACGGCGCGATGCCCAGGATGACGCAGGCGGCGTTCAGCTGCTGCCGCGCTTGCGCCAGGGTCGGCGCGATGAAGGTCAGATGCCCCATCTTGCGCGCGCGGCGCGGGTCGTCCTTGCCGTACAGGTGCAGGCAGGCGCCGGGCAGCGCCAGCACCTGGTCCCACGCCGGTTCGCGCGTGGCATCGGTGTCGTCGGTGAACCAGACGTCGCCGAGGATGTTGAGCATCACGGCCGGCGAATGCTGGCGCACGTCGCCCAGCGGCAGGCGCGCCATCGCGCGGACCTGCTGCGCGAACTGGCTGGTGACGCAGGCATCCATCGTGTAGTGGCCGCTGTTGTGCGGACGCGGCGCCATTTCATTGACCACCAGGCTGCCGTCGGTAAGCACGAAGAACTCGATGCACAGCACGCCGACATAACCGAGCTCGGCAACGATGGCTTGCGCCGCCCGTTGCGCCACCTTGGCGCTGGCGTCGGAAACATTCGGGCCCGGCACGGTGGTGGTGAACAGGATGCCGTCGCGGTGCACGTTCTCGGCGATCGGATAGACCACCGACTCGCCGTCCGCGCCGCGCGCCGTCAGCACCGACACTTCATAGGCCAGCGGCAGCATCTTTTCCAGCAGACAAGTGACCTTGTCCATGGACTCGAACGCGGCGCGCACGTCTTCGCGCGACTTCACGCGGACCTGGCCCTTGCCGTCGTAACCCATGCGCACGGTCTTCAGGATGCCGGGCAGCAGGTCGTCGGCGATGGCGTCGATATCCTCCTGCGAGGCGATCACCTTGTGCGGCGCCGGCAGCACGCCGGACTTGGCCGCGCAATCGACGAAGAAGCGTTTTTCCGCGATGCGGTCCTGTGCCACCGACACACCGTGCGCGTTCGGCGCGACAAATACTTTTTCGGCCAGGCGCGACAGGCTGTCGGCCGGCACGTTCTCGAATTCGGTGGTGACGGCCAGGCATTGCGCGGCCAGCGCGTCGAGGCCGGCGGCATCGCTGTAGCCGGCGTTGACGAGGCGCTGCGCGACCTGCCCTGCCGGACACTCGTCGGCAGGCTCCAGCACGGCGACCTGGTAGCCCATGCTTTGTGCGGCCTGGGCAAACATGCGGCCGAGCTGGCCGCCGCCCATCACGCCCAGCCAAGCTGGCGGATTGGCGTTGGGCAGCAGTGGTGTGAACTTCGGATTACTCATTTATTCAAGCGGTAAAGTCATGGCCTTGGCGGCTGCGGTTTGCGTGGCGCGGAATGCTTCCAGCTGGTCGGCCAGCGCGTCGTCGTTGGCGGCGATCATCGCCACCGCCGTCAGCGCGGCATTGGCGGCGCCCGCTTCGCCGATGGCGAAGGTCGACACCGGCACGCCCTTCGGCATTTGCACGATGGACAGCAGCGAATCCTCGCCGCGCAGATATTTCGACGGCACCGGCACGCCCAGCACCGGCACGATGGTCATCGCGGCCACCATGCCCGGCAGGTGGGCGGCGCCGCCGGCGCCGGCGATGATGGCGCGCAGGCCGCGCGCGCGCGCGCTCTTGGCGTAGGCATACATCTCGTCCGGCATGCGGTGGGCCGAAATCACTTGCGCTTCAAACGGCACGCCGAACTGCTTGAGGATGGCGACCGCGTTCTGCATCACGTCCCAGTCCGACGACGAGCCCATGATGACGCCGACCAATGGCTTGTTCTGATCCATGTCAGGCCTTCAGTTTCTGGCCGGTCAGGCGCTCGATGGCTTCGAAATACTTGGCCTGGGTCTTGTCGATGACGTCGGCAGGCAGCGCCGGCGCCGGCGCGGTTTTGCCCCAGGTCAGCGTTTCCAGGTAGTCGCGCACGAACTGCTTGTCGAACGACGGCGGCGACATGCCCGGCTTGTACGAATCGGCCGGCCAGAAGCGCGAGGAATCGGCGGTCAGCACTTCATCCATCAGGTGCATGACGCCGTTTTCGTCCAGGCCGAATTCGAACTTGGTGTCGGCGATGATGATGCCGCGCGTGGCCGCGTAGTCGGCGGCGGCCTTGTACAGCTGGATGCTGACGTCGCGCATCTTGGCGGCCAGTTCGGCGCCGATGCGGCTTTCCATTTCGGCAAAGCTGATGTTTTCATCATGCTCGCCCAGGTCGGCCTTGGCGGCCGGCGTGAACAGCGGCTCGGGCAGCTTCTCGGCCTGTTGCAGACCCGCCGGCAGCTTGATGCCGCAGATGCTGCCGGTGTCCTGGTAATCCTTCCAGCCCGAACCGATGATGTAGCCGCGCACCACCGCCTCGACCATGATCGGCTTCAGGCGCTTGGCGACCACGGCACGGCCCTGGACCTGCTCCACTTCCTCCGGCGCCACCACGGATTCCGGCGCCACGCCGGTCAGGTGGTTCGGCACGATGTGGCCGAGCTTCTCGAACCAGAAGTCGCTCATCTGGTTCAGCACCATGCCCTTGCCGGGAATCGGTTCATTCATGACCACGTCGAAGGCCGACAGGCGGTCGGTGGTGACGATCAGGATCTTGTCGTCGCCGACAGCGTAGTTGTCGCGGACTTTGCCGTGGCCGAGCAATGGCAGGGAGTGGATAGAGGTCTGGTAAAGGCTGTTCATAGCGGGGAATGTAATGAAAAAGCGAAAACCGGCGGTGGAGGGAGCCTCGATCGCCGGTCGAAAGAGTCGGGTTGGTCCAAAAGGACTAACCCGTTCCAAACAGAATTTTACTTCACAATCTGGGCCAGCTCGCCGGCCTTGTAGCGTTCAGCCATTTTTTCCAGCGGAATGACCTTGATTTTCGATGCCTGGCCTTCGCAGCCGAAGGACTGGAAGCGCGCGCGCACGACCAGCTCGGCGGCGGCGCGGGCCGGCTTGAGGAAGTCGCGCGGGTCGAACTTCGACGGGTTCTCGAACATGAACTTGCGCACGGCGGCGGTCATCGCCAGGCGGATGTCGGTGTCGATGTTGATCTTGCGAACGCCGTGGCGGATGCCTTCCTGGATTTCCTCGACCGGCACGCCATAGGTTTCCTTCATGTCGCCGCCGAATTCGCGGATGATGGCCAGCAGTTCCTGCGGCACCGACGACGAGCCGTGCATCACCAGGTGGGTGTTGGGGATGCGGGCGTGGATTTCCTTGATGCGGTCGATGGCCAGGATGTCGCCGGTCGGCTTGCGGGTGAACTTGTAGGCGCCGTGCGAGGTGCCGATGGCGATCGCCAGCGCGTCGCACTGGGTGCGCTGCACGAAGTCGGCGGCCTGGGCCACGTCGGTCAGCAGCATTTCGCGGGTCATGGTGCCTTCGGCGCCGTGGCCGTCTTCCTTGTCGCCCTTCATGGTTTCCAGCGAACCGAGCACGCCCAGTTCCGCTTCCACGGTGACGCCGATGGCGTGCGAGAACTTGACCACTTCCTTCGACACTTCAACGTTGTACTCGTACGATGCGACCGACTTGCCGTCCGCTTCCAGCGAACCGTCCATCATCACCGAGGTGAAGCCGGAACGGATCGCGGCCTGGCACACGGCTGGCGACTGGCCGTGGTCCTGGTGCATGACGACCGGGATGTGCGGGTAGGCTTCGACGGCGGCGTCGATCAGGTGGCGCAGGAAAGCTTCGCCGGCATATTTGCGGGCGCCGGCCGAGGCCTGCATGATGACCGGGCTGTTCAGGGCGTCGGCGGCGGCCATGATGGCCTGCACCTGCTCCAGATTGTTGACGTTGAACGCAGGGATGCCATAGCCGTTTTCAGCGGCGTGGTCCAGCAGTTGACGCATGGATACGAGGGACATGGTAATACTCCAAACAATAAAAAAACCTGGTTGCCGGAGCCCGTCCCCCCTCGTTGTTCGAGGGGCGACCCCCCGTTCCGCGGGGGCGGCGCTACCGGACTTACTGGGTAAACTCTCCAACCTTGACGATCTTCAGCGCATTGGTGCCGCCGACCTGGCCCATCGGCTCGCCCCAGGTCACGACGATCATGTCGCCCTTCTTGACGATGCCGTACTCCACCAGCAGATCCTCGGCCTGCTTCAGCACCTGTGCGCTGCTGCCCTTCTGCTGCAGATTGTAGGCCTTCACGTTGCGGTACAGCGCCACCTTGCGCAACGTCGTGGTGCTTGGCGTCAGCGCGTAAATCGGCGTATCGATGTTGTGGCGGCTCATCCACAGCGCGGTCGAACCGGACTCGGTCAACGCCACGATCGCCTTGACCGCCAGGTGGTGCGCGGTGAACAGGGCGCCGTACGCGATCGACTGGTCGATACGGGTAAAGGTCGCATTGAGGAAGTCGGCGTCGAGCTTGTTGTACTCGGACTGCTCGGCTTCCACGCAAATGGCGGCCATCATTTCCACGGTCTCGATCGGGTAGCGGCCCGAGGCGGTTTCCGCCGAGGTCATCACCGCGTCGGTGCCGTCCAGCACCGCGTTGGCCACGTCCGATACTTCGGCGCGGGTCGGCACGGCGTTGAAGATCATCGATTCCATCATCTGGGTCGCGGTGATCGCCAGCTTGTTCGACTCGCGCGCCATCTTGATCATGCGCTTCTGCAGCGCCGGCACCGCCGCGTTGCCCACTTCCACCGCCAGGTCGCCACGCGCCACCATGATGCCGTCGGACGCGTCGAGGATCTCCTGCAGCACAGGGATCGCTTCGGCACGCTCGATCTTGGCGATCATCATCGGCTTGTGGCCGAACGGCTCGCCGGCGATGTTGGCCAGCTGGCGCGCCATTTCCATATCGGTTGCGCTTTTCGGGAACGAGATCGCCAGGTAATCGCACTGGAAACTCATGGCCGTCTTGATGTCTTCCATGTCCTTGGCGGTCAGCGCCGGCGCGGTCAGGCCGCCGCCCTGGCGATTGATGCCCTTGTTGTTGGACAGCTCGCCGCCGATTTTCACGGTGGTGTAAATCTCGTGGCCGACCACCTTGTCGACCACCAGCACGATCAGGCCGTCGTTCAGCAGCAGCTTGTCGTCCGGGCGCAGATCCTGCGGCAGCGCCTTGTAGTCCAGGCCGACGCGCTCCTGGTTGCCCAGTTCGCCGTTTTCGCCCCATTTGGCGTCCAGGATGAACTTGTCGCCGTTCGCAAGGTCAATCTTACCATTTTCAAACTTGCCAACGCGGATTTTAGGACCCTGCATGTCCGCCATGATCGCCACTTCGCGGCCGCATTCGGCCGCCGCTTCGCGCACCAGGCGCGCTCGGTCGATATGGTCCTGCGCCTTGCCGTGCGAGAAATTCAGGCGTACGACATCGACGCCTGCACGTATCATTTTGACCAGTACATTAAAGTCAGTGGAGGCTGGGCCGATCGTTGCGACAATTTTGGTACCACGGGACATGGAGTATTCCTTGAGCGTTGGGTCATGCGAACAGTCCCCGCGGTCGGCGGGAACCAGGAAAAGCTGCGCTGTTTGTTATGGTGAGGCCCGAAAAATGTAGCAAAGCTACAGTTTTTAGACCTTTCCCAGGCATTAACTGGATTTTACTGTTAATTTGCTACACCGCACGACCGTGCTTTTACACCCGCTATATTACTGCGCCGCAGCACGCTGGGTCAGGATCTCCACTGCAGGCAGGGTTTTACCTTCCAGGAACTCCAGGAAGGCGCCGCCGCCGGTCGAGATGTAACCGATCTGCTCGGTGATGTTGTACTTGGCGATCGCCGCCAGCGTGTCGCCGCCGCCGGCGATCGAGAACGCCTTCGACACCGCGATGGCCAGCGCCAGCGTCTTGGTGCCTTCGCCGAACTGGTCGAACTCGAACACGCCGACCGGGCCGTTCCAGACGATGGTGCCGGCCGCGCCGATCTGCGCGGCCAGGATGGCGGCCGTCTTCGGGCCGATGTCCAGGATCATGTCGTCGTCCGCCACGTCGGCCACGTCCTTGACGGTGGCGGCGGCGGTGGGCGAGAACTCTTTGGCGCACACGACATCGACCGGGATCGGCACTTGCGCGCCGCGCTTGGCCATGATCTCGATGATGGCCTTGGCTTCGTCGACCAGTTCGTTCTCGACCAGCGACTTGCCGATGTTCAGGCCGACGGCCTTCATGAAGGTGTTGGCGATGCCGCCGCCGACGATCAGGTTGTCGACCTTGTCGGCCAGCGCCTTCAGGATCGACAGCTTGGAGGAAACCTTGGAGCCGGCGACGATGGCCAGCAGCGGGCGGGCCGGGGCGCCCAGCGCCTTGCCCAATGCGTCCAGCTCGGCGGCCAGCAGCGGACCGGCCGCGGCGACCGGCGCGAACTTGGCGATGCCGTGCGTCGAAGCCTCGGCACGGTGGGCGGTGCCAAAGGCGTCATTGACGTAGATGTCGCACAAAGCGGCCATTTTCTGCGCCAGTTCGTCGCTGTTCTTCTTTTCGCCCTTGTTGACGCGGACGTTTTCCAGCAACACGACCTGGCCGGCCTGCAGGCCTTCGAGGCCGGCGCCGTCCACCCAGTTCTGCTTCAGCTCGACCGGCTGGCCCAGCAGCTCGGACAGGCGCTTGGCGACCGGCGCCAGGCTGTCTTCCGGCTTGAACTCGCCCTCGGTCGGACGACCCAGGTGGGACGTCACCATCACTTTGGCGCCGGCGGCGGCAGCTGCCTTGATGGCCGGAACGGACGCGCGAATGCGCGTATCTTCGGTGATATTGCCCGCATCATCCTGCGGCACGTTCAAGTCGGCGCGGATAAAAACGCGCTTGCCTTGCAGCGCATTCTGGGCGATGAGATCTTGCAGACGGATGAAGTTCAGAACAGCGGACATGGCTACCCAAGGTCGAGTTAATGAAAGAGCGCTATTTTACCGCAAGCCGGGGCTGATTCTTCTGTTATTAAAATACATGCATCAGGCGTAATGCCGTGTAGAAAGCCATGCCAAATATAATGGTCTGCAGCATATTGCGACGCAGCAAGTAGAAGATCGTAGCAACAATTCCAGACACCAGTTTGAGATTGCTCAAATCAAGCACAGCATGGCCGTCCGCCAGGATCAGGTCCGGCGCGACGATGGCCGCCAAGGCGCAGGCCGGGGCGTAGCGCAGCATTTCCTGCACCCGCTTCGGGATGGTCACATGTTGTCCAACTACCCAAAACGAGCTGCGGGTGGCGGCCGTGGCCACCGCCAGCGCGCCGATGACGGCCCAGACTTCCCAATCAGCCATGTGTTTTTCTCCATTTTTCGGCGCCCTCTTCGACCGCCATCGAGGTCAGCATGCCGACCAGCACGGCCAGCAGCAGGCCCAGCTTGTACGGCAGGCCGGCCGCCAGCACCGACACCACGCCTGCCACCAGCACGCCGCACAGCGCCGGACGGCCGGCCATCAGCGGGATCATCACGCAGATGATGGCCAGCGTGCCGGCAAAGCTCAGCCCCCATTCGGCCGGCACGGCGCTGCCAAGGAAGATGCCGGCGATCGAGCCGATCTGCCAGGCGGCCCAGTTCGGATACAGCAAGCCCTTCAGATAGGACAGCTTGCCCACTTGCGGCGCTTCGGACGGGTATTTTTGCAGGAACAGCGCGACCGTCATGTCGCCGGCCACATAGCCCAGCAGGAAGCGCTTGCGCAGCGGCAAATGCGCGAAATGCGGCGCCAACAGCGCGGAAAAGATGACAAAGCGAAGATTTACTACAAAAGCGGTGGCGAAGATGACCCAGATCGGCGAGTGCGCCGCGATCAACGGCAAGGCCGCCAGCTGGGCCGATCCGGCGAACACCAGCATGGTCATGCCCAGCGCCTGCGGCACCGTCAGCCCGCTCTTGACCATCGCGATGCCGACCACCAGGCCCCAGGCGCCGATGCCGAACAGGGTGGGCGTGCCGGCCTTCACCCCCTCGCGCCAGGATGGCTCATGATGCTCTGCCACGTAAGGCGATGGGGGTACGCTGCTGGATTCGGTCATGTGGATTCTTGTGGCATTCCTGCCACATAGCAGGTGGGACCGGTGTTGTAGAGGCGCTATTTTACCGATGATTTTTGCTCAATGCGCGAATCCGTTAAAATCGTGGTTTCCCCTCAGCCTTTCGGAGCATAAGAATATGACCACCGCCAACACGTCCGCCGCCGCCAATGCCGTAGAACTCGAAGGCAAGGACCTGCCAGCCCATTGCCCGAACCCCGCCATGCCGCTGTGGTCGTCGCATCCGCGCGTATTCCTGGAGTTTAACCACGACGGCGTCGCCAAGTGCCCGTACTGTGGCACCGCCTACCGCCTGAAGCCAGGCACCGTCGTCGGCCACCACTAATCAGCGCAGCGCTACCGGAGCCAGCATGCCAACCAAACGAGTCAAGCAGTTGAATGGTAGCGCCGCCGAAACCGAATCGGCGTTTTACGATGCGCTGAACCGCGCGGACCTCGATGCGCTGATGGCCCTGTGGGCCGACGACGACGAAATCGTCTGCGTGCATCCCGGAGGCCCGCGCCTGATCGGGCACGCGGCGATCCGCTCGTCATGGAGCGCCATCCTCGAGCATGGCGGCCTGCACATCATGCCGTCGCAGCTGCACGAGACGCACAACTTGATGAGTTCGGTGCACACGGTGGTCGAAGGCACCACCGCCGCAGCCGGCAACGAAGCGGCGCACCTGGTCGCCACCAACGTCTACGTCAAAACCCCGCGCGGCTGGCGCATCGTGCTGCACCATGTGTCGGTGGCGCCGGGCCCGGTGCCGGTCGATACGCCCACACAAGTCTTCCACTAAATTAAGCCGCACTGAATCGCCGTGAAGTACACCGCCCCTCTGTGGCTGCCCAGCGGCCACCTGCAGACCATCTATCCCGCCACCTGCATCGCCAAGCCGGCGGTGCGGTTCCGGCGCGAGCGCTGGGATGCGCCGGACGGCGACTTCGTCGACGTGGATTTCGTCGACGGCCAGCCGGGGCAGCCGTTTGTCGTGCTGTTCCACGGCCTCGAAGGCTCGTCCGACAGCCACTACGCGCGCGCGCTGATGGCCGACGTGGTCGCGCGCGGCTGGTCCGGCGCGGTGCCGCATTTCCGCGGCTGCTCGGGCGAGCCGAACCGCGCGCCGCGCTTCTACCATTCTGGCGATGCCGAGGAAATCGACTGGGTCATCCGCCGCCTGCACGCGCGCAGCCAGGGCAAGTTCTACGCGGCCGGCGTCTCGCTGGGCGGCAATGCGCTGCTGCGCTGGCTGGGCGAATCGCAGCACCGGGCGGACTTCGTCGACGCCGCCTGCTCGGTGTCGGCGCCGCTGGACCTGGCGCAGGGCGGCGCGTCGCTGTCGAGCGGCTTCAACATGATCTACACGCGCATGTTCCTGCAAACGCTGAAGCCCAAATGCGTGGCCAAGCTGCAGCAGTTCCCCGGCCTGTTCGAACTGGACAAGCTGCATGCCGCGCGCGATCTCTACGAATTCGACAACGTCGTCACGGCGCCGCTGCACGGCTACCGCAACACCGAGGATTACTGGGACCGCGCCAGCGCCAAGCACGTGCTGGGCGACATCACCGTGCCCACGCTGGTGCTCAACGCCAGGAACGATCCCTTCCTGCCGGGCCGCCATCTGCCGCAGCGTGCGGCGGCCAATGTGGTATTGGACTATCCTGCTCACGGAGGCCATGTCGGTTTTGCCGTCGGCGGACTGCCGGGCAAGCTGGACTGGCTGCCGCGGCGCCTGATCCATTTCATGGAAGGCGCTACCGGCATCGCACAAAACGACGCACTGGTGGAACAGCATGGATGACATCGTCAAGCAGGCGCTGGCCAAATGGCCGAACGTGCCCCACTGCTACGGCTGGCTGGGGCTGGACGCGCGCGGCAACTGGCGCATGCGCGACGAGCGCGCGCAGCACCTGAACCTTCCCGGCGACAAGCTGACGCATGGCGCGCTGGTGGCCTTCATCGTGCGCAACTATGCCGCCGACGAGCGCGGCTGCTGGTATTTTCAGAACGGTCCGCAGCGCGTGTACGTGCAGCTGGAGGCGACGCCCTACATCGTCCGCACCGATCCCGATTCCGAGCATGGCTGGACGCTGCACACCGGCGCCGCGCTGGGCGGCATCGATGAAGCGGTGCTGACGGAGACCGGCGCGTTGGTCTTGCGCAGCGGCGACGTGGTGGCGCAACTCGACGACCGCGACTTCGCGCACGTGCTGCCGCAATTGCAAATGAACGGCGAGCCGGTGGACGACGAAGCCTTGCTGGCCTGGCTGGAAGGCGACGAGTTGCCGCCGGTGGCGCTGACATTGTGCGAGCGGGGCCGCCAGATCGCCGTGCAGCGCATGGCTGGCGCCGACTTGCCGGCGCGCTTAGGCTACGTCAGCGTACCGTCCGCCCCGACGTAATATCCTGTGAACGCGAACGGTCGAACGGATCGGTGGTCGCGTCCGAGTTCTGCTGACGCAGGCGGTCGAACGGATAGCTTGGCTGGCGGGCATCCGCGCCGGACTTCATCTCGGCCTTGAATGCCGGCCGCGAATCGGCCTCGCGCATATCCTTCTTGGCCTTGTCGCCCATTTCCTCGCGGCGTTTGGCCTGCAGCTCGCGTTCACGCGCATCGATGACGGCCTGGTCATAGAAGGACGCATCGGGCGCCTTGCGCGCATAGTTCAGCTGGTCCAGCGCCGACAAGGTGCCGCCCTGCAGCACATACGATTCCGCCAGCGCGATGTGCTGCAACGCCAGCTTGCCCTGCTTGGAATACGTCTGCGCCAGCAGGTCGTAGGAATCCGGATCCTCGCGGTACAGCTGCACCTGGTCGCGCAGATAGACGGCCGCCTCCTCCAGCTTGCCGGCCGCGATCATCGCCTCGCCGTACTGATGCGCAATGCCGCGCGACAGCGGAAACTTCTGGTGCGCCGCCTCCGCCTCCTCGGCGGCCTTGGCCAGCACCGCCTTGTTATCCGGCTGCGCCAGCTTGATCTCGATCGACGTCGCGACAAAAATCGACTCAGCCTTGGTGCGCGGCGCGGCGCCGAACACGCCGGCCATCGGCGGCTTGTTGACGGTGTCGCGCGCCTTGTCCAGCCAGGTTTGCGCGCTGGCCGTGTCGCCCTGCTTCATGCTCAGGAAGGCCATGCCGTATTGCCCGGCGGCCTTCAGCTGCCAGTTGTCCTGCCCCATCTGAGTCTGGAAAAACTGCTTCGCTTCGGCATAGCCGTTGGAGGTCTGGTCCTGCAGCACGCGGGCGCGCGAACGCACCAGGTAAAAGTCCAGGCTGTCCTGGCGCTGCTTGTACGGCTGCTCGCGGATGCGCGCCTGGATGTCTGCGATGCGTTCGGTGGTCAGCGGGTGGGTCAGCAGCCAGGCCGGCACCAGGTCGCTGTAGTTGCGGGTCGAATTCTGCATTTGCTGGAAGAAGGCCACCATGCCCGACGTGTCGAAGCCGGCCTCGCCCATGATCTGGAAACCGATGCGGTCGGCTTCGCGTTCGGCATCGCGGCCGAAGTTCAGCTGACGCTGGATGGCCAGGCCCTGGCCGCCCAGGAACACGCCCATGGCCGCGTCGCCGCCGGCGCGGGACGCCAGCGCGGCCAGGATCATGGCCGCCAGCGGTATCAGCGCGTCCTGCTTCTGCTGGCCGATGGAGCGGGCGATGTGGCGCTGGACCACGTGGCCGATCTCGTGGCCCAGCACCGAGGCCAGCTCGGACTCGTTGTTTGCCGCCAGCAGCAGCGCCGAGTGCACGGCGATAAAGCCGCCCGGCAGCGCGAACGCGTTCAGTTGCGGATCGCGCACGACAAAGAAGTAGTAATCGAAATTGGCTTCGCCGCGCGCGCCGGGGCGGGCCGCCACCAGCGCGTTGCCGAAGTTGTTCATGTATTCGAGGATCGGGCCGTCGTCGAGAAAATCCTTGTCGCGGCGGATGTCGCGCATGATTTCCTCGCCCAGCTTGCGTTCCATCAGCGGCGAAAGGTCTTGGCGTTCGGTATCGCCGAGCGAAGGCAGGTTCGGGATCTTGGCGGGCGCCAGCGCGTTCTGCGCCATCGCCACCGGCATGGCGACCAGCAGCGCGGCGGCGGTCAGGCGCATGCGCAGGGAGCGGGGGAATCGTTTTTCATTCACGATGCTATGATACCCGCAACTCGCGCGCTTACGCACGGCGCTCTCCACTGAATTATTTTGTTACGTTTCGATCATGACCACACCCGCAAATCCCGCCGAGCAGCTGACCCATTTCGACGCCTCCGGCCAGGCCCACATGGTCGACGTCGGCGCCAAGGCCGAAACGCACCGCATCGCGCTGGCCAGCGGCACCATCCGCATGAAGCCGGAAACGCTGGCCATCATCACCGGCGGCACGGCCAAGAAAGGCGACGTGCTGGGCATCGCCCGCATCGCCGCCATCATGGCGTCCAAGCGCACCAGCGACCTGGTGCCGCTGTGCCACCCGCTGGCGCTGACCCGTGTTGCCGTCGATTTCGAGACCGACGTCGCCAATTCCAGCGTCCACTGCAGGGCCCAGGTGGAAACCTACGGCAAGACCGGAGTGGAAATGGAAGCGCTGACCGCCGTGCAGGTCGGCCTGCTGACCGTGTACGACATGTGCAAGGCCGTGGACCGGGGCATGGTGATGACCGACATCCGCGTGATGGAGAAGCATGGCGGCAAGTCGGGCGACTGGAGCGTGACCAGCCAAGCCATTGCTGCCGACTAAATCTGCTGGATACCGCCATCGACAAACAACTCGATGCCATTGACGAAGCTGGAATCGTCCGACGCCAGGAACACCGCCGCCTTCGCGATCTCGTCCGGATCGCCAACGCGTCCCATCGGGATCAGCGAGGCCAGGTGGTCGAGGAAGCCCTGCTGCTGAGAAGGATCGTTGCCGACCAGTTCCACCAGGCCTGGCGTTTTGATCGGACCGGGGCTCAGCGTGTTGATGCGGATGCCACGTCCCTTCAAATCCAGAATCCAGTTGCGCGCAAACGCGCGCACCGCCGCCTTGGATGCCCCGTAGACACTGAACGCTTCGGTGCCGCTGCTGCCGGCGGTGGAGCCCGTCAGGATGACCGAGGAGCCATTTCCCAGCAGCGGCAAGGCGGTCTGGACGGTGAACAGCGTGCCCTTCACGTTGCGGGAGAAGGTGTCGTCAAAATGCTCTGCCGTAATCTGGCCCAGCGGTAGCATGGTGCCGCCGCCGGCGTTGGCGACGAGTACGTCCAGCTTGCCATGCCGGTCGCGAATGTGATCGAACAGTTGCTGTAACTGCGACTGGTCCGTGGAGTCGACGCGCATCCCTTCGGCAGCGCCGCCGATGGCGCTGACCGCAGCGTCGAGTTCCGTCTGCCGGCGGCCGGTGATGTAGACCTTGGCGCCTTCGCGGACGAAACGCTTGGCCATGGCCAGGCCGATACCGGTGCTGCCACCAGTGATGACTGCAACTTTTTGTACGAGTTTCAACGTCATGATGATCTTCCTTTAAAGTGGATGGAGTACGAGTGAGTATGCAGAGGAACAACCAGCCCGATAAGGCAAGCGCGGCTCACAACATTTATGCTTTAATTGCATGAATCAATCACTCGGCGTTCCCAGATGAATAAATTGCTATGGATGCATTGCCTGGTTCGGGCTGTGGAGACCGGCAGCTTTTCGGCCGTGGCGCGCGAATTGGGCATCGGCCAGCCCAATGTCAGTCGCCACATCGGGTCGCTGGAGCGCATGCTGGGCACCAGGCTATTGAACCGGTCGACTCGCCAGCTGACCGTCACACCCGACGGTCAGCGCTATTACGAATTGGCCCGGCAGGCGATGGATGTCATCAATCAGGCGGAGTCCGAGGCGCGTGGACAGCAAAATCCGCATGGACTGCTGAGGGTGGCGTGCGCCCCCACCCTGGCGGTGGAACAGATCGTCGATTCACTGCCGGAATTCATGGCCAGGTTTCCGGATGTAGAAGTGGAATTCAGGCTCAGCGACAGCTTCGCAGATCTCATCGCCGAGGGAGTGGATGTGGCAATACGCGGTGGCGCGCTGAAAGACAGCGCGCTGCGGGCACGGCGGGTTGGAACCTCGGAGCGCGTCTGCATCGCCGGTGCCGCTTATCTGGAGCAGCATGGCGTTCCGAGCCAGCCCGCCGATTTGCTGCAACATCAATGCATCATCTATACCCTGCTCGCTGAAGAAGGACGGGGCTGGGCATTCACTAACGGCGAGGTGCACGTGACGGGCCGCCTCAAGCTCAACAGCCTGGAGGGGGTGCGCCGCGCGGCGCTGGCGAACATGGGCATAGGCTATTTGCCGGCGTGGATGGTCGCCCATGAGCTTCGCAGCGGCAAGCTTCAACTTGTCCTGGGCGATCATGCAAAGAAATCGCCGGTCAATGCGGTGTATTCCGCTGACCGGCTACTGCCACTGCGCGCGACGGTCTTCATCGACTTCATCGCCGCCTTGTTCGCCGCCACGCCGGGACTGGACGGGCTGCCCTTGTCCAGGACGCCAGACTAAAGCACGCCGCGACCAAATCGCAACTGCTCGTCTTGTCTGATTGTTACCTTCACATGGCAGGTATATAATTGATGTCACGGAAGTAATTATTTGACGCAGGCCTCACGAAAGAATTTGCATGAGCAGCACTCCTCCAGCAGGCGAAGCCAAGACTCAGGAATACGAATTCGAGCAGATGAACCTGCAGGTAGGCGGCAGGATACAGTTCATTACTCACCGTACCATCAAACCCATCCAGCACTTCTCCACGCTGATAGGATGGTCCAAAGACGAATACATGATCGTCAAGGTGCCGTTCGAGAATGGCGCACCGATCGCGCTCAACGATGGCGACAAGCTGACGATCCGGGTCTTTTCCGGCGTGAACGTGTGTTCGTTCTCGTGCGTCGTGCAGCGCGTGTTCCCCAGGCCGCTGTTTTATGTCCACCTGTCGTTCCCGGTATCGATCCAGGGCACCAGCCTGCGGGCGGCGATGCGGGTCAAGGTCGATATCCCGGCGCAGGTGACGACGCCGGTCGGCACCACCTCGGTATTCCTGGTCAATCTGAGCGTTTCCGGCGCGTTGATCGAGTCGGCCAAGAAGCTGTCGGAAGACGACGACCAAGTCGGGCTGTCGTTCTACCTGATCGCCCAGCCCGGCAACCGGCAGGTGCGCATCAACCCGCAGGCGACGATACGCAATATCAACATGGTCAAGCCGGCCACCGGCGACAAGCCCGACGTGTTCACCTACGGCGTGCAGTTCATCGACCTGGATCCGGTTCACTACACGATGCTGCAAAACCTAACCTACGAAGCGCTGATCGCCGACCGCCAGAAGATCGTCTGATGCGTTTTGCATGGACGAAAAAAAACCCGGCATCAGCCGGGTTTTTAGCTCAAACATCCATTAAGGCAGGATGTTGTTCTTCGTGATGGCAGCCTGCGCAGCCGTATTGGTCACGGTGGTGGTGGCTTTCCAGGTCAGGTTGGTTGCGCCAGCCGCGATGGTCGGGGTGTAGACAATGGTCAGGCCATCGACGCCAGTACCCAGACCGGTACCCAGGGTCAGCGTGATAATACCCTTGGCAACGGTAGCCGAAGCAACTTCCTTGGTGGTGGTAAATGCGGCAGGGATGCCGTTGGTGCCCATGTCGCAAGCGGTCAGGATACCGCCGGCTTCCTGGGCGCAAACAGCAACCGCGGTTTTCAGCGAATCAGCAGCGCCCTGGGCGTTGGCGATCTTGGCTTTGACGGTGTAGTCGCTATACGCAGGGATTGCCACGGCGGCCAGGATACCGATAATGGCAACCACGATCATCAGCTCGATCAGGGTGAAGCCGGCTTGTGCTTGTTTCTTCATCATTTTCATGGATTTCATTTTTCTACTCCTGGTTGGGGTACATCAATTTTTTGTTAGGTAGTTCCCTATGAGCAATTGCTGTGCCAGGGTCTTTTTACTCGTCAATCAAACTAAAAACCGCCAAAAGCTGCCATTTTTTGTCAGTTTTCATGACGCAATTTGTCAATGCATTAAGTGACTGACAAATTTTGTCGACTGCTGGCAAAAAAAAACCCGGCCAAGGCCGGGTTTTTCGTCCATCAACCATTAAGGCGTTACGTTGTTCTTCGTGATGGCAGCCGCCGCAGCCGTGTTGGTCACGGTGGTGGTGGCCTTCCAGGTCAGATTGGTTGCACCAGCTGCGACGGTTGGGGTGTAGATAATGGTCAGGCCATCGACGCCGGTACCCAGACCGGTACCCAGTGTCATGGTGATCACGCCTGCAGCGACGGTTGCGCTGGCAACTTCCTTGGTCGGGGTGAAGACTGGGATGCCTGGCTTGGTATCGGAACAATCGGTCAGCGTGCCGCCGGCTTCCTGCGCGCACACGGCCACGGCGGTTTTCAGCGAATCGGCAGCGCCCTGGGCGTTGGCGATCTTGGCCTTGACGGTATAGTCGCTGTACGCCGGGATCGCCACGGCGGCCAAAATACCGATAATGGCAACCACGATCATCAGTTCGATCAGCGTAAAACCAGCCTGAGCTTGTTTCTTCATCATCTGCATGGATTTCATTTTTGACTCCCGGGTGTGTTGAACATCAAAATTTTGTAGAGCACCTAGCTATGTGCAATTGATGTGCCAGCCCTTTTTGCGATGGAATCCGGCTGAAACCGCCTGAAACTGCCGTTTTTTGTCGGTCCGACTGCCCTTTTTTGTCAGCCGGTACGCCGCAATTTGTCAGCTCAGCCCGCGACTGACAAATTTGGTCAGGCGATGCGGAAGGCCATTTGGGTTCCGCTGAGGTCGATCAAGTCGCCCGGGTGCAATCGTTGCGCCGCCTGCTTGCCCAAGGCGACGCCGTTCACCAGCGGCGCCACATCGCCTTCCGTGTGGACGATAGAATACGCATCCGGCTGGCGATGGATCACCACGACCTGCACGCCGGCGCGGCCGAGCGTGGTCTGCGGCTTGGTCAGCGCCACCTGCTTGCCGGCGTTGCTGCCATTTAATACTTCGATTTGCGCCAGCAACGGTGCCGCCGCCGTCATCGGCCGCACGCCGTCGGCCACGAACTCGACCTGGAACTTGGCCATCTTGATCACATCCTGGTGCTGCAGGAAATGCTTGCCGATGCGGTGGCCGTTGACGAAGGTGCCGTTGGTGCTGTGCAGGTCCTCCAGGAAGGAGTCGTCGAGGATGGTGACGATGACCGCGTGTTCGCCGCTGACGGCCGGATGCGTCAGCACGATGTCGTTGCGCGGGTGACGGCCGATGGTCATCCGCTCCTTGCTCAGTTGTACTTGCTGTTCTACCTGCCCATCCCGCGAGATGATGATCTTCGCCAATCTGGTCTCCAAAAGAAAAAGCCCCGTGTGGCCTTGCGACGATCTTGAGCGTCGCATGCGCACATGGGGCTTTTTTATTCCACATTCAAGCTGGCTGTTATTACAGCATGGCTTTCAGCAGACGCGCCATTTCGGACGGGTTCTTGGTGACGGTGATGCCGCAAGCTTCCATGATTTCCAGTTTGGCTTGTGCGGTGTCGGCACCGCCGGAGATCAGCGCGCCGGCGTGGCCCATGCGCTTGCCCGGAGGAGCGGTAACGCCGGCGATGAAGCCGACCACTGGTTTCTTCATGTTGTCTTTGATCCAGTAAGCCGCATTGGCTTCGTCCGGGCCGCCGATTTCGCCGATCATGATGACTGCGTCGGTGTCAGGATCGTCGTTGAACATCTTCATGACGTCGATGTGCTTCAGACCGTTGATCGGGTCGCCGCCGATGCCGACTGCCGACGATTGGCCCAGGCCCAGCGCGGTCAGCTGACCGACTGCTTCATAGGTCAGGGTGCCCGAACGCGAGACCACGCCGATGCGACCCTTACGGTGGATGTGGCCTGGCATGATGCCGATCTTGATTTCGTCAGGGGTGATCAGGCCTGGGCAGTTAGGGCCCAGCAGCAGGGTCTTCGAGCCGGCTTTGGCCATGCGGTCCTTCAGGGCCATCATGTCGCGGACTGGAATGCCTTCGGTGATGCAGATGGCCAGATCCATTTCAGCTTCGACAGCTTCCCAGATCGCGGCGGCGGCGCCTGCAGGCGGCACGTAGATCACCGACACGTTGGCGCCGGTTTCTTTTTTCGCTTCGGTAACGTTGGCGAAAATAGGAATGCCTTCGAAGTCTTCGCCGGCTTTCTTAGGATTCACGCCTGCCACGAAAGCAGCTTTGCCGTTCGCGTAGTCGCGGCACATGCGGGTGTGGAATTGACCGGTCTTGCCGGTAATACCTTGGGTAACGACTTTGGTATCTTTATTGATCAGAATGGACATGTTGATTCCTTAATTAAGCTTGACCGGCAGCGGCTGCTACAACGCTCTTCGCTGCATCTTCCATGGTGTCGGCTGCGATGATAGGCAGACCGGAATCGGCCAGCATCTTCTTGCCCAGGTCTTCGTTGGTGCCCTTCATGCGCACCACCAGAGGCACCTTCAGCGAAACGGCTTTCGATGCGGTGATCACGCCTTCGGCGATGACGTCGCAACGCATGATGCCGCCGAAGATGTTGACCAGGATGGCTTTCAGGCCTGGGTTTTTCAGCATGATCTTGAACGCTTCGGTCACTTTCTCAGCCGTTGCGCCGCCGCCCACGTCCAGGAAGTTGGCCGGCTCGCCGCCGAACAGCTTGATGGTGTCCATGGTGGCCATGGCCAGGCCGGCGCCGTTCACCAGGCAGCCGATGTTACCGTCCAGCGAGATGTAGGCCAGGTCGAATTTCGATGCTTCGACTTCGGCTGGATCTTCTTCGTCCAGGTCGCGGTAAGCCAGGATTTCCGGCTGACGGAACAGCGAGTTGGCGTCGAAGTTGAACTTGGCGTCCAGCGCGATGACCTTGCCCGAACCGGTCAGGATCAGCGGGTTGATTTCGGCCAGCGACGAATCGGTTTCCCAGTAGGCTTTGTACAGGCCTTGCAGGTTGGTGACCGCGTCGGCGATCGAACCTTCCGGCACACCGATCTTGGCGGCGATGCTGGCGGCTTCAGCGTCGGTCAGGCCGACGGATGGGTCGATGGCGATCGAGTGCAGCAGTTCTGGGTGGGACTCGGCAACTTCTTCGATGTCCATGCCGCCTTCGGAGGAAGCCATCAGGACGACGCGCTGCGATACGCGGTCGGTAACCATCGACACGTACAGTTCTTTCTTGATGTCCGCGCCTTCTTCGATCAGCAGGCGGCGTACTTTCTGGCCTTCAGGGCCGGTCTGGTGCGTGACCAGCTGCATGCCCATGATTTGCTCGGCGTATTCTTTGACTTGCTCCAGCGACTTGGCTACTTTCACGCCGCCGCCTTTACCACGGCCACCGGCGTGGATTTGTGCTTTTACAACCCAGACCGGGCCGCCCAAGGTTTCAGCAGCTTTGACTGCTTCTTCCACGGACATGCACGGAATACCGCGCGGAACCGTCACTCCGTATTTTCGGAGGATTTCTTTGCCTTGATACTCATGGATTTTCATGCTGGCTTCCCTTCTGATGCTGATGTGTAAAAATCGGTTGATAGTGCGAAATGTGTGTATCTAGTAAGCAGAGATTGCTACGCGCCACCTGGTGCTGCTTTGACCACCCAGCGCGGGTAAAACTGCGCCACTGCTCCGCCGTCGGTGCGCAGGGCATGGCATTTGTCGAGTTGAAAAGGCTTGTGGCGCGGCACGCCGTTATCTTCGGTAGCCGCGTCGTTGGTCGACCAGACATCGTTGGCAAACGCCTGCACCGCGGCCGTCGGCAGGATCTGCGCCAGTTCGGTCAAGTGGGTGCAGCCGGAAATACCGGCCAGGCGTTGCTTGAGCTCGTGGCGGAAACCCTTCATCAGGTTCAGGCCGACTAGCTGTTGTTTGTAATCGGGAGCAATGGTGTCGCAGTGGCCGGGATACGGAACGGCATCGGATGCGGCTTCGGCATCGACGATGGTCAGTTGCAGATCGACGGTCAAACGCAGGTGCAGGTCATGCAGGGGGGTGCCGCCAGCGCGTGGGCCCGAGGCCAGCACGGTGTCGTGCACTTTGATATCAGTGATATGGGCGTCAAGATCCCACAGGCCGTCATCGCGTGCGTACGCTTGGACGGCAATTGCGCGCGTGTGCCGTAGCGCACGTCGGGTAACTGGGGTTGACAGGGACATAAGACCGATGCCGCTCTCGCGACAGAAATTTAGTAAGCAGCCATGTGCTGAAACGCACGTGTCCGCAGCTTCTACGGACAACTACCGCACCTGCGGCGCTGCAAAAACCCCAAAAGTGTAGCACATCAAGACCGCCAGTTGCGCCAGAACATATGTTTTGACCACAAAAATGGGCGTTTCGAGGTTGTTTTTACAAGAAATTCATCAATCGTATTTCAGTCATGGAAACATTGTATGGTGCGTTGCGGCAGCCGTTCAGTCCAGCCGCTCAGTCGCGCTTAATCATCCTCCGGCGCGCCTTTTAATGCGGCCTGGACCGCGCGCTGGGAAAATCCACGCTGCAGCAGGAAGCGCATCTGCTTGTTGCGTTCCTGCGGATCGGCGGCCACGGTGCCGAACTTGCGGTTCCACACATCCTGGCAGCGCTCGGTCTCGCCTTCGGCCAGGCCGGCCTTCAGTTCCTGCAGCTCCTCGCCTTTGATGCCGTGGCTCTGCAGCTCGGCGACGATGCGGCTGTTGCCGAAGCGCGCGGAGCGGCGGTGGATCAGCGCTTCGGAAAAACGCTCCTGCGACAGCCAGTTGTTCTTTTCCAGCAAGTCGAGCAGGGCTTCGATGTCGTCGCCCTCTTCCGCGTAGCGCGACAGCTTGCGGCCCAGTTCCAGCCGGCTGTGTTCGCGCATCGACAGGAATCGCAATGCGCGTGCCTTCAGGCTCAGTTGCGGTGCTGCCATAAAACCCTCTGCACAATGAGAAAACCACCGGCTGAATAAACAGCGCGGTGGTCGATCCGTCGCTCCCGCGCAGGCGGGAGCCTATAGAACGCATGCTCAGCATGGATCCCCGCTTTCGCGAGGATGGCGGCTATTTTACGCCGCGTCGGCTTTGTCCGCTTTGTCGGCCTTATCGGCTTTGTCGACGGACTTCAGCTTGACGACGGTGTCGGCTTTATCGGTGTTCAGCGGCGGCAGTGCGCGCACGCCCAGCGATTCGCGGACCTTGTTTTCGATTTCCCATGCCAGCTCAGGACGCTCTTGCAGGAAGATGCGGGCGTTGTCCTTGCCCTGGCCGACGCGCTCGCCGTTGTAGCTGTACCAGGAACCGGACTTCTCGACGATCTTCGCTTCCACACCCAGATCAAGAATTTCGCCTTCGCGCGAGGTGCCCGCGCCATACAGGATGTCGAAGTGCGCTTCCTTGAACGGCGGCGCGATCTTGTTCTTGACGACCTTGACCTTGGTTTCGTTGCCGATCACCTCGTCACCCGACTTGATCGAGCCGGTGCGGCGGATGTCCAGGCGCACGGAGGCGTAGAACTTCAGCGCGTTGCCGCCGGTGGTGGTCTCAGGGCTGCCGAACATGACGCCGATCTTCATGCGGATCTGGTTGATGAAGATGACCAGGGTGTTGGTGCGGTTGATCGAACCGGTCAGCTTGCGCAGCGCCTGCGACATCAGACGGGCTTGCAGGCCCGGCAGCGAATCGCCCATGTCGCCTTCGATCTCGGCGCGCGGCGTCAGCGCGGCGACGGAGTCGATCACCACCATGTCGACCGAACCGGAACGCACCAGCGCGTCGCAGATTTCCAGCGCCTGCTCGCCGGTGTCCGGCTGCGAGATCAGCAGTTCATGCAGGTTGACGCCCAATTTTTGCGCATAGCCGACGTCCAGCGCGTGTTCCGCGTCGATGAAGGCGCAGGTGCCGCCCAGTTTTTGCATTTCCGCGATGGTTTGCAGGGTCAGCGTGGTCTTACCCGACGATTCCGGACCGTAGATTTCCACCACGCGGCCGCGCGGCAGGCCGCCGACGCCCAGGGCGATGTCCAGGCCGAGCGAGCCGGTCGACACCACTTGCACCTCTTCCATCGGCGTGCTGGCGTCCATGCGCATTACGGAGCCTTTGCCGAATTGCTTTTCAATCTGTGCCAGCGCGGCAGCCAGCGCCTTGGCCTTTTCAGATGCAGGTACAACAGCTTTTTTATCGTCCATAATGTTCTTTCAACCAGTGGGTGGGTGCAAATTCGTCGGTACAGGCAGTACTGTATAAAAAAACAGTGCTTAATGCAAGCACGATTTTTAAACAATTTTGAGTTCGCACAAAAACTCGCCACCTTGCGTGAAATGAAACACAATACAAGCTTCTGCTGCAGGAGTGTCTACCATGCGTATTTTACTTGCCGAGGACGATAGCGTCCTGGCCGACGGCTTGACCCGGTCGCTGCGCCAATCCGGCTACGCCATCGATTGCGTGCGCAACGGCCAGGAGGCCGACACCGCCCTGTCGACCCAGGAATTCGATTTGCTGATACTGGACCTGGGCCTGCCCAAGCTGTCCGGCCTGGAGGTGCTGCGCCGCCTGCGCGCGCGCTCCTCGCTGCTGCCGGTGCTGATCCTGACCGCCGCCGACTCGATCGAGCAGCGCGTCAACGGCCTCGACCTGGGCGCCGACGACTACATGGCCAAGCCGTTCGCGCTGTCCGAGCTGGAAGCGCGGGTGCGGGCGCTGACCCGGCGCGGCGCCGGCGGCGGCGCCACCGTCATCAAGCACGGTCCGCTGTCCTACGACCAGGTCGGCCGCAGCGCCTACATCAACGAGCAGATGCTGGACCTGTCGGCGCGCGAGCTGGGCCTGCTGGAGATCCTGCTGGCGCGCACCGGCCGGCTGGTGTCCAAGGAACAGCTGGTCGACCACCTGTGCGAATGGGGTGAGGAAGTCAGCAACAACGCCATCGAGGTCTATGTGCATCGCTTGCGCAAGAAGATCGAGGTGGGCGGCATCCGCATCGCCACCGTGCGCGGCCTGGGCTACTGCCTGGAAAAATACTCGGACGCCGCCCGCGCCAGCAACGACCTCGGCGACGCCGCCAAGTGATCCCGGCGACGCAGCAGCAGGAACCCGGCCAGGCCGACGGCGAGGAATACCAGCCGCCGGCGGCCGAGGCCGACGAAGGCATCCAGCACTCGCTGTTCGGCGAGATCCTGGACTGGATGCTGGCGCCGCTGCTGCTGCTGTGGCCGATGAGCATCGCGATCACCTACCTGGTGGCCAAGTCCATCGCCAACCAGCCGTTCGACCACGCGCTGGAAGACAGCGTGACCGTGCTGGCGCAGCAGGTGCACGCGGTGGACGGCAAGATCATCAAGAGCCTGCCCGGCTCGGCCCGCGACATCCTGCGCGCCGACGACATCGACAATGTGTACTTCCAGATCCAGGGGCCGCGCGGCGAGCACATCGACGGCGACCGCGACCTGCCGCCGCCGCTCGACGAGGAGGACAAGTTCAGCGGCGGCAGCGTGCGCTTCCGCAACGACACCATGCACGGCACGCCGGTGCGCGTGGCCTATACCTATGTGCGGCTGGAGCGCAGCCAGGCCGACGATGCGCAGCTGGCGCTGGTGCAGGTGGCCGAGACGCTGGAAAAACGCGCGCAGCTGGCCAACGCCATCATCAAGGGCGTGATCCTGCCGCAGTTCATCATCCTGCCCATCGTCCTGGCGCTGGTGTGGTTTGCGCTGGCGCGGGGACTGTCGCCGCTGGCGCAGCTGCAGGAACGGATACGGGCGCGCAGCTCGGACGACCTGAGCCCGATCGCCTCCAACCAGGTGCCGGAAGAGATATCGCCGCTGGTGCGTTCGCTCAACGAGATGCTGGCGCGGCTGTCGCTGTCGATCGACATGCAGAAGCGCTTCATCGCCGACGCCGCGCACCAGATGCGCACGCCGCTGGCCGGCATGCGCATGCAGTCCGAGCTGGCGCTGCGGCAGACCGACAGCGGCGAAATCCACCGCTCGCTGGAGCAGCTGGCCAAGAGTTCGGAAGCGGCCACGCGCCTGGTGAACCAGCTGCTGGCCCTGGCGCGCGCGGAGAACCAGCCGCAGGCCGGCACCGCCATGCTGCCGCTGGAACTGTCCGAGCTGGCGCGCAGCGCGGTGCAGGACTGGGTGCCGGCTTCGTTTGCGCAGCGCATCGACCTGGGCTTCGAGGCGCCGGCCGAGCCGGTGCAGATCGTCGGCAATCCGACCATGCTGCGCGAGCTGCTGTCCAACCTGATCGACAACGCGCTGCGCTACACGCCTGCCGGCGGCAGCGTGACGGTGCGGGTGCGCAGCGACGAGAGCGAGCGCGGCTATCTGGAAGTCGAGGACACCGGACCGGGCATCGCGCCGGCCGAACGTGAGCGCGTGTTCGAGCGCTTCTACCGCATCCTGGGCAACACCGCCGAGGGCAGCGGCCTGGGCCTGGCGATCGTGCGCGAGATCGCACAGCAGCATGGCGCCGAGGTCGACATCTTCAGCAATCCGCGCGCCACGCAGTCCAAGCTGCCGGGCGCGCTGTTCCGCCTGAGCTTCCCGCTGCCGCCGCGCCCGCAAGATGAAGAAAGCGAGCCGCCGCACTATGGATAAAGCACCACCGATCACCCGCGCCGAACACTGGCGCAAGACGCGCCGCCTGTCGGCCATCCTTCTGCTGCTGTGGCTGACGACCGGCTTCTGCGCCGCCTTCTTCGCGCGCGAGCTGGCCGGCCTGAGCGTGTTCGGCTGGCCGCTGTCGTTCTACCTGGCGGCGCAGGGCGCGTCGCTGGTCTACCTGGCCATCCTGGCCGTCTACGCCTGGCGCATGCGCCGGCTGGACCAGGCCGCCGCCGCGGAGCGCCGCGCTTGAAAACCCCACGCACCTTCCTTCAGCGCCTGCGCAGCTACTACGCGCTGTTCACCATCGGCTTCGCCGGCTTCCTGATCGCGCTCGCGGTGCTGGAGCAGGAAGGCATGCCGCGCGTGTGGATCGGTCACCTGTTCATGTTCGCCACCATCGTGCTGTACGCCACGCTGGGCGTGTTGAGCCGCACCTCCAACGTGCTGGAATACTACGTCGCCGGGCGCCGCGTGCCGGCCATGTTCAACGGCATGGCCACCGCCGCCGACTGGATCTCCGCCGCCAGCTTCATCAGCCTGGCCGGCGGGTTGTACCTGCACGGCTTCGACGGCCTGGCCTACATCATGGGCTGGACCGGCGGCTACTGCCTGGTGGCGATCCTGATCGCGCCCTACCTGCGCAAGTTCAGCCAGTACACCATCCCCGACTTCCTCGCCGCCCGCTACGGCGGCGCCGGCGACAGCAGCAACAAAGGCGGCCGCGCCGTGCGCATCCTGGCGGTGGCGGCCACCATCATCGTCTCGTTCACCTACGTGGTGGCGCAGATCTATGCGGTCGGCCTGATCGCCTCGCGCTTCACCGGCGTCGATTTCTCGGTCGGCATCTTCCTCGGCCTGGCCAGCATCCTGGTGTGCTCCTTCCTCGGCGGCATGCGCGCCATCACCTGGACCCAGGTGGCGCAATACATCATCATCCTGGTGGCCTTCCTGATTCCCGCCATCTGGCTCTCCGGCAAACACACCGACAACCCGATACCGCAGGTGGCCTACGGCAAGCTGCTGCCCAAGCTGAGCGCGCGCGAAGCGGTGCTGATCGACGACGCCAAGGAGGCCGAGGTGCGCGCCATCTTCCGCCGCCGCGCCGACGACTACGACGCCCGCATCCGCGCCCTGCCCGCCTCGTGGGAAGCGGGCCGCGTCGAGGTCCAGCGCAAGCTCGACAGCGTCAAGCTGCGCAACGCCTCGCTGCTGGAAATCCGCGCCGCCGAACGGGGCCTGATCGCCTATCCGAAAGACGCCGACGCGGCCGCGCGCGAGTGGGCCGACGCCCGGGCGCAGAACCTGGCCCGCGCCGAGCCGATCACGCCGCACGCCACGCCCTACCCGGGCGACGCCGAAACCTCGGACATCAAGCGCAACAACTTCCTCGCGCTGGTGTTCTGCCTGATGCTGGGCACCGCCGCGCTGCCGCACATCCTGATGCGCTCCTACACCACGCCGTCGGTGCACGAGACGCGGGTATCGGTGCTGTGGACGCTGTTCTTCATCCTGCTGATCTACCTGACCATTCCGGCGCTGGCGGTGCTGGTCAAGTACGACATCTACAACTCGCTGGTCGGCAGCGATTTCGCCCACCTGCCGAACTGGGTGTCGTACTGGACCAACGTCGACAAGGTCAATCCGCTGTTCAGCATCACCGACGTCAACGGCGACGGCATCGTGCAGCTGGCCGAGATCACCATCGACGCCGACGTGCTGGTGCTGGCCACGCCGGAAATCGCCGGCCTGCCCTATGTGATCTCCGGCCTGGTGGCGGCCGGCGGGCTGGCCGCCGCGCTGTCGACGGCGGACGGGCTGCTGCTGGCGATCTCGAACGCGCTGTCGCACGACATCTACTACAAGATCGTCGACCGCGGCGCCTCGACGCAAAAGCGCGTCACCATCTCCAAGCTGCTGTTGCTGGCGGTGGCCTTCATCGCCGCCTACGCCGCCTCGACCAAGCCGGGCGACATCCTGTCGCTGGTCGGCGCCGCGTTCTCGCTGGCGGCCGCCACGCTGTTCCCGGCACTGGTGCTGGGCGTGTTCTGGAAGCGCGCCAACCACCAGGGAGCGATCGCCGGCATGGTGGCCGGCTTCACGGTCTGCGTCTACTACATGCTGCATACCAATCCCGTCCTGGGCGGCAGCGCGGCGGGCCAGTGGTTCCACATCGCCCCCATCTCGGCCGGCATCTTCGGCGTGCCGGCCGGGCTGCTGACGATGGCCGTGGTCAGTCTGCTGACGCCGGCGCCGGACCGCCAGACCAATGCGCTGGTCGACTACATCCGCGCGCCGGAACTCTGAGATACATTTGCCCTGTGGCAGATTTGATAACTTGATGGTATGGTGCTCGAGTTATCTATTTCACAAACATACCGCCATGCATATCCGTACCCTGCTGTTACTGGCTTGCGCCGTTTGCCACAGCGCCCTGGCTGCCGATGCCGCGCCTGGCGCCGGCAAGGCCCCGCCGCCGATCGCCGATTTCTTCGGCAACCCCGAATTCACCGGCGCCATCCTGTCGCCGAGCGGCAAATACCTCGCCGTGCGCGTGGGCGCCAAGGAAAAGCGCGACCGCCTGGCCGTGGTGGAACTGGGCGCCAACACCGTCAAGGTAGTCGGCAACTTCAGCGACGCCGACATCGGCGATTTCCAGTGGGTGAACGACAACCGCCTGGCCTTCACCGCCGCCGACCGCGACCTGGCCCAGGGCGACCTGCGCTACGCGCCCGGCCTGTACGCGATCAACCGCGACGGCAGCGGCTTCCGCCAGTTGGCCATGCGCAACGGCACGCCGTTCATCACCAGCAGCCAGGGCGGCCTGCCGCCGCGCGAGCTGCTGCCGTGGCATACCTATATGCTGAGCCAGCGCGGCCCGCAGGATTCCGACTACATGTATGTGCTCGACAAGAGCTTCAGCGGGCCGGGACAGCTGAACTACGTCAACCTTGAACGCCTGAACACCGTCACCGGCCGCATCGCCTCCAGCGTGCCGCGTCCCGGCGACAGCATGGTTTGGATGCTCGACAACAAGGGCGAGCCACGCCTGACGGAGACGCGCAAGGACAACGTCAGCACCATCTACTACCGCGACCCCGCCAACAACGAATGGCGCAAGCTGATCGGCTTCGATACCTATACCGGCAGCAAGGAAGCCTTTTCGCCGCTGGCGTTCGGGCCGGACGGCACGCTGTACGTGGTCACCCGCAAGCACAGCGACACCTCGGCCGTCCACACCTACGATTTCGCCACCAACACCATTTCCGACAAACCGCTGGTCAACCTGCAGGGCTTCGACTTCAGCGGCCGCCTGATCATGGACCAGAACAAGCTGCTCGGCGTGCGCTACCTGACCGATGCCCAGGGCACCGTATGGTTCGACCCGGCGATGAAGGCCATGCAGGCCGACATCGACGCCAAGCTGCCCAACACCGTCAACCTGCTGACGCCGCCGTCGCGGCCGGAAGCGCCGTGGGTGCTGGTGACCGCGTTTGCCGACATCTGGCCCTCGCGCACCCTGCTCTACAACCGCGACACCAAGGCCCTGACGGCGATCGGCGCCACCCACCCGGCCATCAATCCCAACCAGATGGCGCCCAAGTCGCTGGTGCGCTACAAGGCGCGCGACGGCCTCGACATCCCGGCCTGGCTGACCTTGCCGCGCGGCCCCGGCAAGAACCTGCCGATGGTGGTGCTGGTGCACGGCGGCCCTTACGTGCGTGGCGGCCGCTGGGACTGGGATGCGGACGCGCAGTTCCTGGCCTCGCGCGGCTACGCGGTGCTGGAGCCGGAATTCCGCGGCAGCACCGGCTACGGCTACGCGCATTTCCGCGCCGGCTGGAAGCAATGGGGCCTGAAGATGCAGGACGATATCGCCGACGGCACGCGCTGGGCCATCGCCCAGGGCGTGGCCGACGCCAAGCGGGTCTGCATCGCCGGCGCCAGCTACGGCGGCTATGCCACGTTGATGGGCCTGATCAACGATCCCGATCTGTACAAATGCGGCGTCGAATGGGCGGGCGTGACCGACATCAACCTGCTGCGCGACGGTTCATGGTTCTATGTGTCCGACATGTCCGACGCATGGAAGCAGTACGGCATGCCGCAGCTGGTCGGCGACCCGGTCCAGGACGCCGAGCAGCTCAAGGCCACGTCGCCGCTGCTGCAGGCCGCCCGCATCAAGCAGCCGCTGCTGCTGGCCTACGGCGGCTCCGACATGCGCGTGCCGCTGCCGCACGGCACCAGGTTCTACAATGCGATCAAGGAGACCAACCCGAACGTCGAGTGGATCGAATACCCGGAGGAAGGCCACGGCTGGGCGCTGCCGAAGAACCGCATCGACTTCTGGGGCCGCGTGGAGAAATTCCTGGACAAGAATATCGGCGCGCAGTGAGACCGAGCGCAACCTTGATGCGCCGGGCGGCATATGCCTGTGCCGCCGCGGCCCTGCTGGCGGTCATCGCCGCGCACGGGCGCGGCAGCGCATCCGATGGCGCCTGCGGCCTGGGGCCGCCGCCGGGCGCCCCCGGTTTTGCCGAAGCCCAGGCTCGCGACGAAGCCGACCTGCGCAAGAACGGCTATCTTCCGGCATGCGAGGCCAGCCTGGCGCGCTACGATCTGCCGTTGCTACGTGCGGCGGCGCTTGCCGATGTGGCGTTTCCTCCGGTGGAGCTGGCGCGCACGCCGTTCGCCGGTTTCGAGAGCGCGGGCGCCTGGAGCGAGTCCGTCAACGACACCAGATCGCGCCTGTATCGCGCCTTCCGCACGCCGGACGGCCATACGTTGGTGCTGTTCGAGCATGACATGTCCGCCGACGGCTCGTCAAGCTGGCGCGCCGCGCAGTTCGAGCAGGAGCGCGTCAACGGCTCGCCGGCCCGCCTGGTGGTGCTGCGGGCGCCGTCGGGGCGCATGGTGTCCAGCCTGACCTGGACCGAGGGACGGCGCAGCTACGAGCTCTGGCTGGACGGGAACGACGCCCGGCATCCCGCGGGCCCGCAGTTGCTGGCCCTGGCGGCGGCGCTACCGCGCTCGGTGCCGGCCTGCCCGAACGAGGCCCCGGTCGCGCCGCCGCGCCTGGGCCCCGACGGCATGCCGGAGATCGGCCCCATCCCGGCCGTGCTCACCGGGGCCGAAGTCGCTGCGGCATTGGAAAAATCCGGAAAATCATGCAAGTGAGACCACATTCCGGAGTAAGCTAGCGGATCGTACTTACCAGGGGAGGGGCGTATGTCGTCGGGAAAAATTCTGGTCGCACAGGGAGGCGGGCCGACCGCCGTCATCAACCAGTCGCTGGCGGGCGTGGTGCTGGAGGCGCGCCGCTTCCGCGACGTCACCCGCGTCTACGGCGCGCTGCACGGCGTGCGCGGCATCATCAACGAAGACCTGGTCGATCTGACGCGCGAGACCAGCCACAACCTCGAACTGGTGGCGGCCACGCCGTCGTCGGCGCTGGGCTCGACCCGCGACAAGCCGGACCTGCCGTATTGCGAGGAAATCTTCAAAGTCCTGCGCGCGCACGAGATCGAGCAGTTCTACTACATCGGCGGCAACGATTCGTCCGACACCGTGCGCATCGTCAGCGAGCAGGCGCAGCAGGCCGGCTATCCGCTGCGCTGCATCCACATCCCCAAGACCATCGACAACGACCTGGTCGGCAACGACCACACGCCGGGCTTCCCGTCGGCGGCGCGCTTTGTCGCCCAGGCGTTTGCCGGCGCCAACCTGGACAACGCCTCGCTGCCCGGCGTGTACGTGGGCGTGGTGATGGGCCGCCACGCCGGCTTCCTGACCGCCGCCGCCGCGCTGGGCAAGAAGTTCCCGGACGACGGCCCGCACCTGATCTACCTGCCCGAGCGCGTGTTCTCGCTCGACCAGTTCCTGGCCGACGTCAAGGCCGTGTACGAGCGCTACGGCCGCTGCGTGATCGCCGTGTCCGAGGGCATCCACGATGCGTCGGGCGAGGCCATCGCCAGCCTGCTGGCCACGGAAGTCGAGCGCGACGCCCACGGCAACGTGCAGCTGTCGGGCACCGGCGCGCTGGCCGACCTGCTGTGCGACGAGATCAAGGCCAAGCTGGGCATCAAGCGCGTGCGCGGCGACACCTTCGGCTATCTGCAGCGCTCCTTCAGCGGCTGCGTGTCCGGCGTCGATCAGCGCGAGGCGCGCGAAGTGGGCGAGAAGGCGGTGCAGTTCGCCATGTGGGGCGGCCGCGATGGCTCGGTGGCGATCAAGCGCATCGGCGACTACGCGGTCAACTACGAGCTGATGGCGCTGTCCGACGTGGCCGGCAAGACGCGGGTCATGGAGGACGAGTTCATCAGCGCCAGCGGCACCGACGTGACCGACGCCTTCCGCATGTACCTGCGGCCGCTGCTGGGTTCCGGCATGCCGGACGCGTTCCGCCTGCGGCCGGCGCCGGTGGAAAAAATCCTGAAGGCGGCGAACAAGGCAGGGGCTTAGTTGCCACGCTGTTGACATGTAAATAGCGGCGCCGTTGACACGCCGGCGCCGCCCGGCGCCCGTAAACTCAGGCCCGCCGGCTGGCACGGAATTTGACTATGGAACACGGAGCGCCGACGTTCACGGCGCACCAACTTCGATCGAGTCATCCATGCATAGTCTGAGTACGTTGACGGTTCCCTCCCCGCTGCCGGCGCCGGCCACATCCAATGATGACGGGTTCGACGCCCATGCCGTGCGCGCGGCCCTGGCGCAGGTGTTGACCAGCGAGCTGTTTTGCAAGTGCACGCGACTCAGCCGCCTGCTGCGCTACCTCGTGGAAAAGCGCCTGGCCGGCGCCGGCAACGCGCTCAGCGAATACAGCATTGGCATCGAGGTGTTCGACCGCAGCCCGAGGTCCTACCATACCGGCGAGGATCCCATCGTGCGGGTGCAGGTTGGCCGCCTGCGCGAGAAGTTGCAGGCGCTGTATGCCCGCGACGACTTTCAAGGCGATATCATTTTCACGGTTCCCAAAGGCAGTTATGTGCCGCTGATCGCACAGCGCGACACGCCGGCCTTCCGGCCCGCGCGCGGCAATTTACTGACCCTCGAGCCGTTCAGCTGCATTCCGCCGGACAGCGGCAGCGCCGCCTTTACGCGCGGACTGGACGAGGAAGTGAGCTACCAACTGTTCCAGGAATATGGCGACACCATCACGCTGCAGACAGCCGGCGCCGGCAGCGCCGTCCAGGCCGGCCTGCTGCTGCAGGGAAGCGTTCGCTTCGCCGGTGAGCGCCTGCGGTTATCGGCCAGGCTGCTGCGCGTCAGCGATCGCCGGCTGCTCTGGTCCAGCCAGTCGGACCGCGTGGGCGTGCCGTCCATCGCGCTGCAGGAGGAACTGGCGATCGCGCTGTGCCGGTCGCTGCCGGCCGGGCTGCTCAATATGCGGGAAACGGCCGGCCCACAAAAATGATGTAGTTCAGATAGAGGTTGACCGGCCGCGTTTCCTGCGCCGGCCGCGGCTTGCCATAGTCGCCGTCGGCGACGTAGGCGCTGGTGGACGTGTCCTCGGCCAGCGTGTAGTCCAGCGGTGTCGAGCCTTCCTCGACGATCAGCGGCGTCAGTTTCTTCAGCGAGGTGTAGTCGTGCTGGTGGCCCTGGAACGCGTCGCGCTGGACCGATCCCACATACGGCCCCTCCCCCTTGCCCAGCCTCGGTGTCGCGCGGCTGCAGCGGTCGGGATCCTGCACCGGCGTCTCGCTGACGCCGCGGATGAATTGTCCGCGCAAATCCGGCAGCAGGAAATGGCCTTTTGCATCCTTGCCGAAGTCGAACTGGAGCACGCCATACAAGCGCGGGAAGTCCTTGGGATCAAGCGGACTGCCATCGCAAAACATCCAGCCCGTCGAGGCCAGCTGCGCCTTGATCTGGCGGATGTTGGCCTGGCTGTCGTCATCCTTGGCCAGCCGCCCGGCGTACGGCATGATCACCCCCACCGGCAGCGCGCTATGCACGGCCAGCGCTCTTGAATGTCGGCAGCTCGGCGCCTTTTTGCAGATACAGCATCGAGGTCGGCAGCCGTACCGTCCACGACGCCTCGGTTCCGGGGCGCAGCAGCGTCTCCAGCGCCAGCAGTTCGCCGTCCGGCGCGCGCAGCACGACATTGCCGGGATTGACTATCTCTTCGAGCAATAGCATGGTGCTGGCGGTCAGCGGCACATTGTCCGGGCTGCCCGGCCACGGCTGCTGATACTGCAGGTAGAACAGCAGCCAGGCCTCCCAGCCATGGCTGGCCGGCAGCATGATGCTGACCGAGCTCGCCTGCAGGAACTGCCGGAACAGCTGCTCCGACGACGGCTGGGTCTTGACCGACGCGACCGGATCGGGCCAGTTGTCCGGCGCCGCAGCGCCCCAGTTGTCGTACTGCCAGCCCATGGCGCTCCAGTCCAGCAAGGGCTCCAGCGCGCGATAGTCCTGGCCGCCGGCGCTGGCCGGCGCCAGCAAGCGCAGGCACTGCTGGCGCAGCACGGCGCGCTGCACCTCGGCGCCGCGGCCGTCGCTGGCGGCAGCCACGCGCGCCGCCAGTTGCTCGTCGTAGCGAACGCAGGCGGCCTGATACGCCAGCAGCAGGCGCTCGAAGGTCTCGATCTGCCAGGCGATGATCGCCTGGTCGCCAGTCGCCGGCGCCGTGCGGCTGCATTGCAGGTCGACCTTCACCACGAAGGCCGGCGCCGCCGACATCACGGTGACCGGCACCATGGCGCTTACCGGCGCGTCGAATTTCAGCGCGGTGCTTGTCATCGCCGAGACCGGCATCGCTGGCGTGTTGACCACGGCGTCTTGCACCGAGGCGCCGTCCGTCGCCGGCGTCGGCACCGCCACGCCCAGCACCGGCACCGGCGCGGGGGCAGCGGACTGATAGGCGGTCCCCGCCACCACGCACACCAGGTTGTAGCGCTGGTCGGCCAGCCCCATCGTCAGCTGGCCGGCGACGGCGCTGTAGCCGTCCGGTATCCTCATGCCGGCCGGGTCGTCCAGGCTGGCGCGGTCGTAACGGGCGCTGACGGTCAGGTCGGCGGCGGGCGGCGCGGCCAGGTCGAGCAGGCCATACTGCGCGCCGTAGCCCTGGTAGTTCGCGGCCGTGAGCTGCAGGTAGCCTTGTCCGTCCGGCACCGAGAACAGCGTCAGCGGCACCGGCTTGACCAGCGGCACCGCACCCTGGGCGGCGATGCGCGCCAGCCAGTCCCCGGACGGATGGTCCAGCGTGACCGACAACACCAGCCGGCGGCCGCAATTGTGCATGTGCACGCGCACCAGCCGGTCGACCCAGCGATAAATCCCCACCAGGCGCTGGTCACCGCTGTTGTCGATCAGGTTGTGCAGCCGCCGTTCGCGGAACTCGTCCCAGACGCTGCCGCGCTGCGCGCTGATGCGCTCCGCCAGGTGGCTGGCTGCCTGCTGCGTCAGTTGCTGCGCATAGCGCGCCGCCTCGTCGGCATGCCAGGCGCTGCCGCCATCGCCACCGGCCCAGGCGCCCTTCAGCGTCATGTTCAGGTTATCGTAGGCGGGATTGACGTTGTTGAGGTCGCGCACGAGGGCGCCGGCCGCCAGCTGCTGGCGCACCGCGTCGCCAAGCTCGTTGGCAGCGCTGGCGACGCGGCCGTCGTGGCTGTCGTGCCGGCGTTCGTCGCTGCCGCGCTCATGGCCGCCGCGCTGTGCGGCCAGCCGCTGCTGAACCTCCTGCCGCTCATGCGGCATGACGTTGACGACGTCGGCCACCTCGCCCGCAAGATAGCCGCCAGGGTGCTGCCGCGCCATCTTCAGCGTGCCGGCGCCACGCACCGACCAGTAGCCTGCGGTGCCGGGCGGCGCCGGCCCGTCGATCGCCGGTGACGGCGCCAGCGCGGCGGCGACGTCGGGAAACACCGGCTGCGCCCGCAGCACGAGGCGACGCCAGGCGGCGTCCAGCTCGGCGGCGGCGTCTATCCCGGCCAGCAATTGCAGATAATGGCCAAAGCGCAGCACATCGATCAGCCCGGCGCACAGCGGCGCATCGGCCGCCGCTCCTGCCAGCGCCAGCGCGAACAGCGTTTGCCAGATCTGGGCCTGCGCCGTTTGCCATTCGCTGCCGGCGAGAAAGTCGGCCGGCGGCTGGTCCAGGCAGGCGCGGGCCGCCGCCTGCAAATCGCCGGCGTATTGCGGGCCGGTCAACAGCTCGACTTCCAGCCGCCACAGCGGAAACTGCCGGACCGTCGACGACAGCTCGCTCAGCGCGGCGATGAAGGTGCTGCCGGGGCAGCCGTCCTTGCGGAATTTCTGCGCCGCCAGCCGCTTGGCCGCCGCCGCCGTGGCGTCGCTGCCCTGAATCGCGGCCAGTTGCTGGTAAAAGGTCCAGCTGGACGGCTCGTGCGTCGGTACGGCGGCGAGCATGTAGCGGCGCGCCATGTCCAGCAGTTGGCGCGGCCCCGCCGGGTGCAGCCAGACAAACGGAAACAGGTCGCTGGGCTGGTGCGGCGCGTCGATTTCCACTTCATAGGGATCGTCGTCCTCGCCGGGGTCGACATCGGGATCGACGGAGAACCAGCTGGCGATCGCCCCGTCGAAACCTTTTTGATTGGTCAGCGGCACATTCACCACCAGCCACACCTGGCCGTTGCTGCCGCGCGGGCCCGGTTCAAGCAGCTCGGGGGCCTTGTCGCTGAGCGCCACGGTGATCTCGCTGCCACCGAAGTGATGCACCACCGGGCCCAGGTTCAACCCCAGCTTGTAGGGCCAGGACTGCGCGCCGGCCGCGATCGTGCCGCCGACCTCGGTGCCGGCGGCGTCGGCCTGCCAGCTGACGCTGACGTGGCCGTCGCGCGCCTCGCATTGCCAGATACCGGCGCGGCCGGGCAGCACCGGCGGCGCCGGCTCCATAAGCAGGGTCTGTTTCATCACCATCTCCGAACGTTGGGAAGGCGGCGCCGCCGGCGCCGCGCTCGGGGCCTGCGCTCAGGGAGCGCTATCGCCATCCTGGCCGTCGTCGACGGCGGACCATTGCCTGAACTGCGCCGTCAGGTGGCGCTGCGCCTCCACCGTGGTCTGCGCTCCCGCTGCGGGATCGCCCGGCTGCAGCGGGACCACGTAGTCGGGGCCGCCGTCCAGCGCCTTCACCCACAGTGCCTCGTAATACAACTCGCTGGCGCGCAGCAGCCGCGGTTCATAGCGGCCGTTGATGCCCTCGTCCGCCATCAGGCGCAGCGCCTGGCTGAAGCGTTCGGCAAATTGGCCGATGAACACTTCCCGCAGCACGTCGTTGTCGTCGACATAGACGGCCGCCTTCTGGCCCAGGCGGTCGCCGGCCAGCAACATGACGCCGCAGGCCACGCTTTTTTCCAGCCGGACCTGGCCCGCGCCCGTCGGCGGCTCGACGTCGTAGACGGGATAGCAGCGGTCCGCCGCCACGTCGACCCGCGCGGGATCGAAGTGCACGCCACCGAAATCACCGGCGGGGATGTGCTGTAGTTCCTTGCGCGCGGTCGCCAGACCGGCCGCCGATGCACTCTTGACAGTTATTTGCAACATGTTGGCTCCTCGATTCATCAGGCAGACTTGGTGGTGTAGGTACGGGCCCAGGTGCCGCCGCTCTTGTAACTGGCGGGATAGTCGGCGTATTTCATGTAGGTGACCCCGCCTCTGCGGCCAGGATCCGCGATCCAGATACTGTCGTCCTTGTAGCCGTAGATCACCATCGCGTGGTTGCCGCGGCCGCTGCTCCATTTCACGCTGGCGCCGACCGGCTGGTCGTCGTCGATCTGGCTCTTCAGCGTTGCCAGCGGTAGCGCCCCCTGCGTGCTGGCCTGCAGATGGCCGACGTGCGCCAGCGCCTGGCCGGTGTTGTAGGTATGATTGCAGCCCTCCGGCAGTGGCGCGGTGCAGCAGTCATGCTCGTCGTTGCAGCGCCAGGTCGCCAGTTTGCATTGCGATACCGCACTTTTCGGCTGATAGAACAGCGCCACGCTGGTGGTCACGGCGGCCCAGCACCACTTCGATTGCAGCTGGGTTTGAATAGCGAAGGCCAGCTTGCGCTCGGCCTCGAGGCCGTGATCGCCGTGGCCGCCATCATGCCTGCCGTCGTCGTCATCGGTGCGCTGGTCGCCGTCGGGATTGCCGGCGCCGGATAGCGCGCCGATGATGCGGCCGGCACGGATGGTCAGCTTGGCGGGCAATTCGGCGGCGCTGATGGTGCGCACGCCGGTTTCGCTCGCCACCATGTCAAGGTCCAGCCCCTCGACCACGGCCCAGACCTTCCACGGCCCCTTCTTCGGGTTGACTTGGTGGATGACCACGGCATGCAGCGGTATCGACATTTTTTCCGACGGCGCGCCCTCTTCCTGCACATGGAAGGTCACCGGCTTGGCCGGCAACTCCAGCAAATTTTGAAACGTGATTGAATCGTGACTCATGATAGGTTTCCTCTCGCGTTGATGTGTATGGATCCATCGCCGGCGTACCCGATCAGCGGCACCTGGTTGCCGTGGACCTCGGCCATGTCAATCGTGACCACGCCATCCCAGGTCGCAACCGTCCGCGCGGCGGACGAGGTGCCGTTGAGCGTGACGACGAAGTCGATGTCGCCGGCGCGCACGCTGGCGCCCCCGCCCGCCGCCACGCGCAGCGGCCACGCAAACGGCGTGTTCGCGAGCGCCAACGCCACCGTCAGCTCGGCGCGGGTATGGTTTTCCAGCAGCAGCGCCTGGCGATCGACGCCGGCGCCGGCCTCGCACGACAAGCGCGCCGCCCCCGCCACGATGTGCCGCGTCGCCGCCAGCCGCGTGCCGGCGCCACAAACCTGGGGCGCCAGCTGATGGCTGACCCCGGTATCAGGGTCGAGCCAGTGCAGCGTGGCGCTCAGCGCGCTCCAGCGCGGCGGCGGCACCCGCAGCCTGGCGCCCGCTCCGATCCAGGCGTCCCACGCCGGCTGGCCGCCGCAGCGAAACCGCAGACGCACGTCGACCGTGCCGCGGTTGTAAAACTGCAGGCCCGACGCCTGTTCCTGGCTGGCCATGGCGATCCCCGGCCGGGGGGGGGGGGGGGCGGGGGGGCGGGGGCGCCGCGCGCCGCCCCCGGCGGGGGGGGGGGGCGGGGGGGGGGGGGGGGGGGGGGGGGGGGGGGGGGGGGGGG
>NZ_JBGLYQ010000069.1:0-24397 GCF_047304105.1 Duganella sp. Dugasp56 | reverse complement strand
AAAAAAAAAAAAACCCCCCGCAATCCCCCCCAACGGGTAAAACAATCCCCCCCTGGCATCCCGCTTTGGGGGGGAATGACGGAGCGTATTTTTTGATACTGGAAGTTACGATTCGGAATTCTTATTTTTGAAGAATTCGATGACCTCGGCCTGCTCGCGGGTGCGCTTGAAGGACGGCAAACTCTGCCAGATCCGCTTGCCGTAAGGCTTGGAAATCACCCGTGGATCGCACAACATCAGCACGCCGCGGTCGTTTTCGTCGCGGATCAGACGGCCGGCACCTTGCTTCAGGTTAATAATCGCCTCCGGCAAAGTGTGGTGCATGAAGCCGTTCTTGCCCTGTTTTTCCATCACTTCGATGCGCGCGGCCAGCACCGGATCGTCCGGTGGGGCGAACGGAAGCTTGTCGATAATCACCAAAGACAGCGCATCGCCGCGCACGTCGACGCCTTCCCAGAAGCTTTGCGAGCCGATCAGCACGCCATTTCCCGCCTTGCGGAACTGGTCCAGCAGCTCGGTGCGGCCTTTATCGCCCTGCACAAACAGCGGAAATGGCAGGCCGCGCTTCTCGAATTCATCGCGCAAACGCTCGGCTGCGCGCTTCACGGCGCGCAAAGTCGTGCATAAAAGGAAAGTTTTCCCGCCCGCCGCCTCGATGATCGGCAGCGCATGGTCCAGCACGGCGTCCGTATAGCCCATGGAATTCGGGTCCGGCAAGCCTTGCGGCACGTACAAAATGCCCTGCTGTTCGTAGTTAAACGGGCTGGGCCAGGACTTCGACGGCTCGCCGTCCAGGCCCATCTGTTCGGAAAAATGGCTGAAATCGTTCTTCACCGCCAGGGTCGCGGAGGTGAAAATCCAGCTGCGCGGCACGCCTTCGCGCTGGCCGTTGAAGATGGGGGCGATCGACAAAGGCGTCTTGTGCAGCTGCAGCGACGACGCATACGCCTCGACCCAGAACACGGCTTCGGCGCCTTTTTCGACCTTGGCCTTCGGGTCGAATTTCCAATCCACCAACTTTTGCGCCAGTTCCAGGCCGCGCTGGCGGCATTGTTCCAGCGTTTCCGCGCGGGCGGCCTGGGTTTCCAGCACCGCCAGCATGCCGTCCAGTTCGTCTTTCAGGGTCTGCAAGGCCGGGAAAAAGTCGCTCGACGGCGCGATTTGCGGCAGCGACAGGCGCACGATGTCTTGCGGGAATGTCAGGCGCAGGTCGCGCGCTGCCTTCTCCACCACCGTGACCACCTTGCCCCAGTCGGCGCCGTCGCGGGCGTTCGACAAGCCCTCGGCCAGCACGTCGCGGCACAATTCCAGCACTTGCGAGGTCGAAAACGTGTCGCCGAAGAACAAGGTGGCGGTGTCGGGCAACTGGTGCGCCTCGTCGAAGATGATGGTGTTGGCGGACGGCAGCAGCTCGGCGATGCCGGAATCCTTCAGCGCCACGTCGGCAAAGAACAGGTGGTGGTTGACCACCACCACGTCGGCCTGCTGCGCCTCCTTGCGCGCCTTCATGACGAAGCAATCCTGGTAGTACTGGCACTCGGAACCCATGCAATTGTCGCGGGTCGAGGTCACCAGGTTCCAGATCAGCGCGTTTTCCGGCACGCGGGCCAGCTCGGCCTTGTCGCCGGAATTGGTCATCTTCAGGAAGCGCGAGATTTCGCGCAGGTGGCCGACGTCGTCGCGCGAGGTCATGCGGCCGTTCTGCAGCGTGCGTTCCAGGTGGTAGTGGCACAGGTAGTTCGAGCGTCCCTTCAGCAGCGCCACCGACACCGGCGCCTGCAGGGCGGCGCGCACGGTCGGAATGTCGCGCAGGAACAGCTGGTCCTGCAAGTTCTTGGTGCCGGTGGAAACGATGGTCTTGCCGCCCCACAGCAGCGCCGGCACCAGGTAGGCGAAGGTCTTGCCGGTGCCGGTACCGGCCTCGGCGATCAGGGTGGTCTGGCTGGCGATGGCCGCCGCGACCGCCTTGGCCATCTCGGTCTGCGACTTGCGCGGACGATATTCGCCGACAGCCGGCCCCAGCGGCCCGCCGGCGCCGAACAGGCGCTCAACCTCGGCATCGTGCTTTCCGGGGGGCAGGTCTGGCGTGGCGCCGATGACGGCGGGGATGGTATCGGCGGGCGTGGGAAGGTGTTCGGTCAAAATATACTTAGTTGGGGCGCAGGGCCGGACTCAGGCCGGCACATCGGGCACTAATTGCATTTTCAGCAGAGTGATATGGTCTTTCAATTGCAGCTTGCGCTTTTTGAGGCGGCGCAACTGCAGCTGATCGTGGTGGCCGTCCAGCGTCAGCATGTCGATGACCGCGTCCAAATCGCGGTGTTCGACGTCGAGTTCGATCAGACGACGCTGGATATCTTGTACATCAGTCATAATTCTCGGTCTTTACTCACCAAATAGTTTCACTGGAACAACAAAACGGTTGCATACAAACTGCGACACGGTGCATAGTTTAATCTACGGCGAGCTTGCCGCCAACAGAATGATCGCTCACCCGCGGTTCAGGATACAGTCACGTTATGAGCGCATACAAAATAGAAGCCGGTACGGCCCAGCATATCGGCAACCGGCCGCAGCAAAACGACCGGGTGGCCCTGTTCACGTCCGCCCAGGCGCCCGGCTACGTGATGGCGGTGCTGGCCGACGGCAACCACAGCCCCATCGGCTCGGACCAGGTGCTGCTGACCGGCAAACACTTGTTCGACGAGTTCCGCGTCGGCGACACGCCCAGCCTGCCGCGCCTGCAGGAACTGCTGCGCGCCATCGCGCTGGAGGCGCACCAGGTCATCAAGATGAATCCCATTGCCGCCACCACCGAGCCGCAAAGCGCGGTGGCGCTGCTGATACTGACGCCGGCCGGCCAGGTGGTCTGGGCGCACGTGGGCGACGCCCGGGTGTACCGCTTTGCCGGCGAGACCTGCGCGATGCGCAGCAACGACGGCGCCTATATCGAACACCTGGTCGAGCATGACAAGCTGCCGCTGGACGCCGCCAGGAAGCACCGCAACTCCAAGCTGCTCAGCAACGTGCTGGGCAACAGCTTCAAGACGCCGTTTGTCACGGTCGGCTGGCACGAAGGCCTGAAGGCGGGCGACGCCTTCCTGCTGTGCTCGGACGGCCTGTGGCAGTGGTTCAAGGATAGCGAACTGGCGGCGGTGGTGGCCCGCAACAGCCCACGCCAGGCCGCCGAGCGCCTGGTCGGCAAGGCGGGCGAGCGGGCTCAGGGCAAGGGCGACAACTGCTCGATGGCGATCATCAAGCTGGTCGAGGTGCCGCAGGAGGCGCCGACCTACATCGTGCAGAAGATGCGCCGCGCGGTCTGACTACTTAGCGGCTGCGGCGGCTTTCTTTTTCTCCGCCTCCGCCTGGGCGGCGCGCTTGGCGTCGCTCTCGGCCTTCTTCCTGGCCACTTCGGCCTGGCGGCGCTCCGACTCCGCCTTCTTGCGCTCGAACGCGGCTACGTTGGCGGCGCGCTTGCCGGCGTCGGCCGCGTCCTGCGCTTCCATGCGCTTGACCTTGGCCGCATGTTCCGCTTCGCGGTCGACCACCTTGCCGGCCTTGGACGGCGGACGCGGGGTTTCGTCGGCCACCTTCGGCGGCTTCGGCGGTTGTGCCGCGCGGGCGGCCTGCTCGTCCGCGTCCTTGCGGGCGCGCTCGGCCAGGTCGGCGTCGCGCCGGGCCACCGAATCCGCGCGCTTGAAGTGCTGCGCCTCGACCTCGACGGCGCGCAGCCGGGCCAGCGTGGCGCGGCGCTTTTCCTTGGCCTTGTCCAGGCAATTGTTGACGAAGAACTTGCTGTAGCAAACGCGCTCGCTGGCGGCGAATTCGTCGTTGGCGGCGGCGCGCTCCCTGGTCACCTGCTCCAGCGTGGCGTTGGCCTGCTCCACCGAATGCGATTGCGGCACGCGCGGCGCGCCGACCGGATCCTGGCCGATGTCCTGCGCCTGCGCCGGCGCGGCCAGCGCCGCGAGGGCGGCCAAGGCAGCGGCTGCGATCATCTCGCCCAGCGGTTTCAAACTTGGTCTCATATTCTTATCCTGTTGCAGCTCAAGCCAGCGCACCGGCCGCGGCGCGCTGCTCCTTGTCCATGTACTCGCGCGATTGCATCTCGACGATGCGCGACACCGTGCGGTGAAATTCATTGGCCAGCGTACCGTTGGTGTACAGCTCTTCCGGTTCCACCTCGGCCGACATCAGCAGCTTGACGCCCTGATCGTAGAACACGTCGATCAGCCAGGTGAAGCGCCGCGCCTCCGACGACATCGCGGCCGACATCATCGGAATCCCGGACAATATCACGGTATGGAAGCGGCTGGCGATTTCCAGGTAATCGTTCTGCGAACGGGGGCCGCCGCACAGCGTGTTGAAATCGAACCAGATGATGGTGCCGGCGCGCCGCAGCGCGCGGATCTCGCGCGCCTCGATGCGCACCACCGGATCCTCGTCGGCGCTCTCGGCGATGCGCGAGTAGGCGTCGCGCAGCGCCTGGTCGGTCGTCGCGTTGAGCGGCGTGTAGTAGGAATCGACCTGCTCCAGCGCGCGGCCGCGGTAGTCGATGCCGGCGTCGATGTTCATCACGTCCAGCTTGTCGTACAGCAGGGCGATGGTCGGCAGGATGCGGTCGCGGTGCAGACCGTCCGGGTACAGCAGCTTCGGATCGTAGTTCGAGGTCATGATGAAGGACACGCCGTTGTCGAACAAAGCGCTCAACAGGTTGTACATGATCATGGCGTCGGCCACGTCCGAGATATGGAATTCGTCGAAGCAGATCAGACGGTATTTCTTGGCGATGCGCTTGGCCACCTCGTCCAGCGGATTGGCGACGCCGGTCAGCTCGTCGAGCTGGCGGTGCACGCCGCGCATGAATTCGTGGAAGTGCAGACGCGTCTTGCGCACCAGCGGCACCACCGAATAGAAGCTGTCCATCAGGAAGGACTTGCCGCGCCCTACCCCGCCCCACATGTAGACGCCCTTCGGCACGTCGGGACGATTGATCAGGCGCTTGAAGGTGCTGGAGCGCTGGCCCTTGTAGGCCACCCATTCGTCGTAGCACTGCTGCAGGCGGTCCACCGCGCGGCGCTGGGCCGCGTCGGCCTTGAAATTGCGCTCTTCCAGCGCATGCTGATAAAACTCTTCGACGTTCATGTGTTCGATTCTGTATGGCGGCTGCGCAAATAAAAACGGCGGGCCAACGGCCCGCCCGAGGTTGCTTCAAAGCGTGCGCGGCGAGGCGCGGCGACGAAGACAGTACAACTGTACGGCGAGTCGCAGCAACGAAGCCGCGCTCGCTTTTAAGCGACCTCGTTAGAAGTTCAGCGTACGCTTGTCGATCGCCAGCGCTGCTTCCTTGGTCGCTTCCGACAGCGACGGGTGTGCGTGGCAGATGCGCGCGATGTCTTCAGCCGAAGCCTTGAACTCCATCGCCACGACGGCTTCGGAGATCAGCTCGGAAGCCATCGGTCCGATGATGTGCACGCCCAGGATTTCGTCGGTGGTGGCATCGGCCAGGAACTTGACGAAGCCGGTGGTGTCGCCCAGCGCGCGCGCGCGGCCGTTGGCCAGGAACGGGAAGCTGCCGGCCTTGTAGGCGACGCCGTCGGCTTTCAGCTGCTGCTCGGTGCGGCCGACCCACGCGATTTCCGGCGAGGTGTAGATCACCCACGGAATCGTGTTGAAGTTGGTGTGGCCATGCTGGCCGGCGATGGTCTCGGCAACCGCCACGCCTTCTTCTTCAGCCTTGTGCGCCAGCATCGGGCCGCGCACCACGTCGCCGATCGCCCAGACGTTGGGCAGGTTGGTCTTGCAGTCGCCGTCGACCGCGACGAAGCCGCGCTCGTCCAGCTGCAGGCCGGCCTTGTCGGCGGCCAGGCCGTCGGTGTTCGGCGTGCGGCCGATCGACACGATCAGGCGGTCGAAGGTGGCGGTGGTGGCTTCGCCCTTGGCGTTTTCGTATTCCACGGTGACGTCGTTCTTGCCCGGGGTGATCTTGCCGATCTTGCAGCCCAGGTTGATCGACAGGCCCTGCTTGGTGAACTGCTTCAGCGCTTCCTTGGCAACCTGCTCGTCGACGGCGCCGAGGAACACCGGCAAGCCTTCCAGCACGGTCACTTCGGAACCCAGGCGGCGCCATACGGAACCCATCTCCAGGCCGATGACGCCGGCGCCGATCACGCCCAGCTTCTTCGGTACCGCGCCGGTGGCCAGCGCGCCGGCGTTCGACAGGATCAGTTTTTCATCGAACGGCGCGCCAGGCAGCGCGCGCGCGTTGGAGCCGGTGGCGACGATGACGTGCTTGCCGGTGATGCTGTCGGCGCCAGGACCGGTGATGGTCAGCGGGTAGCCTTCGGCGGTGGCGGCGCCGGCGAAGGCAGCGCGGCCGTGGAAGAAGGTGACCTTGTTTTTCTTGAACAGGAACAGGATGCCGTCGTTGTTCTGCTTGACCACGGTGTCCTTGCGCTTCAGCATCTGCGGCAGGTTCAGCGACAGGCCGGCGACATCGATGCCGTGCTCCTTGAACGCATGGCCGGCGTGCTCGTAGTGCTCCGACGATTGCAGCAGCGCTTTCGACGGGATGCAACCGACGTTGGTGCAGGTGCCGCCCGGCGCAGGGCCGCCTTTTTCATTTTCCCACGCGTCCACGCAGGCGACCGAGAAACCCAGTTGAGCGGCGCGGATGGCAGCGATGTAACCGCCAGGACCGGCGCCGATGACTACTACGTCAAATTGTTTACTCATTTTTTATTTTCCAATCAGTTCTTCTTCCGGCACGAAAATCCACAACAGCAGGTAGACCGCCAGGCCGAAACCAAAGGTGCACACGAACAGCACGAACAGCAAACGCCAGATCCACGATTCGACCCCGGTCACCTTGCCCAGCCCGCCGCAGACGCCGCCCAGCCAGCGGTCCGTTTGCGAACGGCGCAGGCGGGAAATGTCGCTGCCGACATCCTCGCCGGGGCGGTAGTTGTCCTGGTTCAGCAGCCTGGCCTTGGCGGCGGCGTATTCCTCATCCGACAAGGCGCCGGCCTGGTGCAACTCGTGTAAACGCTTGATTTCTTCTGCGACGCTCATTCGTGATCCCCAGAGAAATTCCCGGGCTCGGACGAGCCCGGGGCAAGGCAGGAATTACAGGTCCAGCAGCAGGCGCGCAGGATCTTCCAGCGCTTCCTTCATGGCCACCAGGCCCAGCACGGCTTCGCGGCCGTCGATGATGCGGTGGTCGTAGGACATCGCCAGGTAGTTCATCGGACGCACAACGATCTGGCCGTTTTCAACCACGGCGCGGTCCTTGGTCGCGTGCACGCCCAGGATGGCCGATTGTGGCGGGTTGATGATCGGGGTCGACAGCATGGAGCCGAAGGTGCCGCCGTTCGAGATCGAGAAGGTGCCGCCGGTCAGGTCGTCCAGGGTCAGCTTGCCTTCCTTGGCTTTCTGGCCGAATTCACCGATTTTCTTCTCGATGTCGGCGATCGACATCTGGTCGGCGTTGCGCAGGATAGGCACCACCAGGCCGCGCGGCGAACCGACAGCGATACCGATGTCGAAGTAGCCGTGGTAGACGATGTCGTTGCCGTCGACGGAGGCGTTGATGATCGGGTATTTCTTCAGCGCGGCAACGGCTGCCTTGACGAAGAAGGACATGAAGCCCAGCTTGACGCCGTGCTCTTTCTCGAACTTGTCCTTGTACTTGTTACGCAGGTCCATGACCGGCGCCATGTTCACTTCGTTGAACGTGGTCAGGATGGCGTTGGTCGATTGCGATTGCACCAGGCGCTCGGCGATACGGGCGCGCAGGCGGCTCATCGGCACGCGCTCTTCCGGACGATCGCCCAGGCCGGCGACCGCAGGCGCGGCGACCTGCTGCAGCGCAGGCTTGGCGGCTGGCGCTGCCAGTGGAGCGACTGCCGGTGCCTTGGCGCCGGCGGCCAGGGCGTCGCCCTTGGTCACGCGGCCGTCTTTGCCCGAACCGGCGACATCGCCGGCGCTCAGGCCTTTTTCGGACAGGATCTTGGCGGCGGCCGGCATGGCCACGTCGCCTTTGCCGCCACCGGTGGCGGCCGCAGGAGCTGCTGGTGCTGCTGCGGCGGCTGGTGCCGGGGCGGCAGCGGCTGCAGGAGCTGCGACGGCGGCGGCGCCGTCGGTGTCGATCACGGCGATCAGTTCGTCGGCAACCACGGTGCTGCCGTCGCCCTTGATGATTTTGACCAGCACGCCGGCGGCTGGTGCAGGCAATTCCAGAACTACTTTATCGGTCTCGATGTCGATCAGGTTTTCGTCGCGCGCTACAGCGTCGCCGACTTTTTTATGCCAGGTCAGCATCGTGGCTTCTGCTACCGATTCCGACAGCTGGGGGACTTTGACTTCGATTTGTGCCATGTAAAACTCCGTAAATTGTTATTGCGGCGCCGCCCCGCGTAGCAGGACGGCGCTCCGTCATTAAGTATTGTGATTATTTCGTCAGGATGAAGCCCTTGAGCTTCGAGAACGCCGTCTCCAGCAAGTCTTTCTGCTGGGCGTAGTGCTTGTCGTAGTAACCGACAGCCGGCGATGCCGATGCTGGGCGGCCGGCGTATGCCAGGCGCTGGCCAGCGTCCATGCTCTCGAAGATGTTGTGCTGAATCTGGAACCATGGGCCCTGATTCTGCGGCTCGTCCTGCGCCCACACCACTTCCGTCAGGCTTGGGAACTTCTTCAGCTCGGCGGCGAACGATTTGTGCGGGAACGGATACAGCTGTTCGATACGGATGATGGCCGTGTCGGTCTGGCCGCGGGTCTTGCGTGCGTTGACCAGGTCGTAGTAAACCTTGCCCGAGCAGGCGATCACGCGCTTGACCTTCTTGGCGTCGATTTTCTCGTCGACTTCGCCGATCACGGTCTGGAACGCGCCCTTGGCCAGCTCGTTCAGTGCCGAACCCGCGTCCTTGTTGCGCAGCAGCGATTTCGGCGTCAGGATCACCAGCGGCTTGCGGAACTGGCGCACCATCTGGCGACGCAGCACGTGGAAGATCTGCGCGGCGGTGGTCGGCTGCACCACTTGCATATTGTTGTCGGCGCACAGCTGCAGGAAACGCTCAGGACGCGCGGACGAGTGCTCAGGACCCTGGCCTTCGTAACCGTGCGGCAGCATCATGACCAGGCCCGAAGCGCGGCCCCATTTGACTTCGCCGGAGCTGATGAACTGGTCGATGACCACTTGCGCGCCGTTGACGAAGTCGCCGAACTGGGCTTCCCAGATCGTCAGCGTGTTCGGCTCGGCGGTCGAGTAGCCGTATTCGAAGCCCAGCACCGCCTCTTCGGACAGCACGGAGTCGATCACGGTGAACGGTGCCTGGCCTTCGGCGATGTTCTCCAGCGGCACGTAGGTGCCGGCATCCCAGCGTTCGCGGTTCTGGTCGTGCAGCACGGCGTGGCGGTGCACGAAGGTGCCGCGGCCGGCGTCCTGGCCGGTCAGGCGCACGGCGTAGCCGGATGCGACCAGCGAGGCGTAGGCCAGGTGTTCGCCCATGCCCCAGTCCAGGTTCAGTTCGCCGCGACCCATCGAGGCGCGGTCGCCCAGCACTTTTTCAACCAGCGAGTGCACTTTGAAGCCTTCCGGCACGGTGGTGATGCGGCCGGCCAGGCGTTTCAGTTCGGTCATCGGCACGGCGGTGTCGGCCGAGTCGGTCCACTTGCGGTTCAGGAACGGCAGCCAGTCGACGGCGTACTTGTTCTTGAAGTTCGAGATCACCGGATCGACGGTGTGCTTGCCGGCGTCCATCGCGTCGCGGAAGGCAGCTTGCATCTGTTCGCCGCCGTCGGCCGCGATCACGGTCTGCGCCACCAGCTTGTCCGCGTACAGCTTGCGGGTGCCTGGGTGCTGGCCGATTTTCTTGTACATCAGCGGCTGGGTCAGCGCCGGCGTATCTTGTTCGTTGTGGCCCAGTTTGCGGTAGCAGATGATGTCGACAACGATATCCTTCTGGAACTGCAGGCGGTAGTCCATGGCGATCTGCGAAGCCAGTACCACGGCTTCAGGATCGTCGGCGTTCACGTGCAGCACCGGCGCTTCGATCATCTTGACCACGTCCGAGCAGTAGATGGTCGAACGGGCGTCGCGCGGGTCCGAGGTGGTGAAGCCGATCTGGTTGTTGATGACGATGTGCACCGTGCCGCCCGTGCCGTAGCCGCGGGTTTGCGCCAGGTTCAGTGTTTCCATCACGACGCCCTGGCCTGCGAAGGCGGCGTCGCCGTGCACCAGGATAGGCAGCACTTGCTTGCCCAGCGTGTCGCCGCGGCGGTCCATGCGCGCCTTGACCGAGCCTTCGACCACAGGATTGACGATTTCCAGGTGCGACGGGTTGAACGCCAGCGACAGGTGGACCGGACCGCCGGCGGTCGAGATGTCCGACGAGAAGCCCTGGTGGTATTTGACGTCGCCGGCCGGCAGGTCGTCGCCGTGCTTGCCTTCGAATTCTTCGAACAGTTCCTTGGGCGATTTGCCCAGGGTGTTGACCAGCACGTTCAGACGGCCGCGGTGGGCCATGCCGATAACGATCTCCTGCACGCCTTTTTCGCCGGCGCGCTGGATAATTTCGTCGATCGAGGCGATGAACGTTTCGCCGCCTTCCAGCGAGAAGCGTTTCTGGCCGACGTACTTGGTGTGCAGGTAGCGCTCCAGGCCTTCAGCGGCGGTCAGGCGCTCGAGGATGTGTTTTTTCTTCTCAGGCGTGAAATTCGGGGTCGAGCGGATCGACTCCAGGCGCTCTTGCAGCCAGCGCTTTTCAGCCGGGTCGGAGATGTACATGTACTCTGCGCCGATCGAACGGGTGTAGGTGTCGCGCAGGTAGTTCAGCAGGTCGCGCAGGGTCGCGGTTTCCGGGCCGAAGTAGGTATTGCTGATGTTGAACACGGTGTCCATGTCCGCGTCGGTGAAGCCGTAGAAGCTCGGCTCCAGCTCGTTGATCGACGGACGTTCCTGACGCTGCAGCGGATCCAGGTTGGCCCAGCGGGAACCCAGGTAGCGGTAGGCGGCGATCAGCTGGGTCGCGGCGACACGCTTGCGGCCCATTTCGGCGTCGGCCGAGGCAACCACGGTGCGGATCGGGCCGGCTTTCGCGCGTTCGGCGAAGGAGGCGATGACCGAAGCGTGAGCGACGTCTGGTTTATTGGAGCCATCGACTGCCGGTACGTGCTGCATGGCGTCGAAGTAGGCGCGCCAGTTGTCTGGCACGGAACCTGGGTTGTTGAGATACGCTTCGTACAGTTCTTCGACGTACGGGGCGTTCCCACCAAACAGGTAGGAATTGGACGTATATTGTTGCATCATCTTGCTCACCTTTCTTCGCGCTTCGCGAGGAATTAGCGGGTTAATCTAACCTTCCGCGACACGGCCTGACCGGTTAGCGGATTGCACATCAAGTTGTGGGGAAGGGCTATAGTTCTTCAGGTACTACAAAATCGGTCATTCAGCATAGCACCGGTATTGTATCCCAACAACCAATTGTGCGACAAAATCCTGGTAAATCTTTTGCCATTAATTTTCGCTTAAGCCGCATGATTGCTTGGCTCTTGCGTAATGTTTGCATATTTTCAACGGCTTTCCAGCGGCTGCTTCGCCTGCAGGCTGGTATGGGCGAACCAGTCGAGCAGGAAGTCGAGCATGGCGCGCAGCGCCGGCGGCATGTGCTGGCGCGAGGTGTAAATCCCGTAGATGCCCATCTGCTGGGGCGCGTAGCCAGGCAGCAGCGCGACCAGCCGGCCGTCGGCGATCAGCGGCGCGGCGCTGTACAGCGGCTGCAGCGCGATGCCGGCGCCTTCCACCGCCGCCTTCAGCAGGATCAGGTCTTCGTTGGCGGACAGGTTGCCGCTGACCGGCACCGTCACGCCCTCCCCGTCCCGGCGCGTGAACTGCCACAGGCTTTTGCCGAAATAGGTATAGGTCAGGCAGTTGTGCGCGGCCAGGTCTTCGGCCCGCTGCGGCGCCGGGCGCCCGGCCAGGTAGGACGGCGCGGCGCAGACCACCGAGTCGCACACGCCGAGCTGGCGGGCGATCAGGTTCGGCTCCAGCGCATTGGTGATGCGCAGCGCCAGGTCGATGCGCTGCTCGACCAGGTTGACCGCGCGGTTACTCATCTGCAGGTCGACCGCCGTGCGCGGGTAGCGCTTCAGGAAGGCCGTCACCGCGCTGGCCAGCTCGGCCTGCGCCAGCGATTGCGAGCAGGTGATGCGCAGCAGGCCGTGCGGCGTGCCGGCGTCTTCGGCCGCCACCTGCATGGCCCCGGCCAGTTCCAGCATGGCGCGGCAGCGCGCCAGCGTGACGTCGCCGGCGTCGGTCAGGCTCAGGCGGCGCGTGCTCCGGTGCAGCAGGCGGGCGCCGGCCCACTCCTCCATCTCGGCCAGGTAGCGCGTGACCATGGCGCGCGACATGTCCAGCGCCTCGGCGGCGGCGATCATGCTGCCACGCTCGGCGATGTTGACGAAAACCTGCGCTGCGGTGATGCGATCCATGCGATTGGCCCCATTCGTCCGATTTATGCAATTAACACGTGCAGGTTACCGTATTTTTCTATCGAATCAAGCAATTTAAGATGGCGTCACTCCAACCTCACGTGAAAGACCATCATGATCAAGCAAACCTTAGTGTCCGCCGCCCTCGCCGCTTCCGCCGCCGTCCATGCCGCGCCATTGCAGCTGGAAGTCTTCAATCCTGGCGAAGCCGCCATCTTCCCGGTGGCCTCGGTGATCGTCAGCGGCGCCAGGGACGCGGTGCTGATCGACGCCCAGTTCTCGCGCGGCGAGGCGCTCAAGCTGGTCGAGCGCATCCGCGCCGGCGGCAAGCGCCTGACCACCGTGTATGTCAGCCACAGCGATCCCGATTTCTACTTCGGCCTGGACGTGATCCACGCCGCCTTCCCCGAGGCGAAAATCGTCGCCACGCCGCAAACCATCGCCGGCATCGAGAAAAAGAAGGACGCCAAGGTCGCCTTCTGGGGGCCCATCCTGAAAGACAACGCGCCGCAGAGCATCATCGTGCCGCAGCCGCTGGCCGGCGACACCATCCAGCTGGAAGGCCAGGCGCTGAAGATCGAAGGCCTGAAAGGCGCGACGCCGGATCGCAGCTACGTGTGGATCCCGTCGATCAAGACGGTCGCCGGCGGCGTGGTGGTGTTCAACCAGTTGCACGTGTGGACCGCCGATACGCAGACGCCGGAATCGCGCCGCCAGTGGCTGGCGACGCTGAAGGGCATCGCGGCGCTGAAGCCGGCCACGGTGGTGCCGGGCCACTTCGCGCCGGGCGCCGCGCTGACGCCGGACAGCATCGCCTTCACCAGCAACTACCTGGTGAGCTTTGAAGCCGAGACAGCGAAAGCGGCCGATTCCGCCGCGCTGATCGCCCGCATGAAGCAGCTGTATCCCAACGCCGGCCTGAACGCCGCGCTGGACACCAGCGCCAAAGTGGCCAAAGGCGAAATGAAGTGGTAATCAAGGCGGCAAGGGAGTGATACACTGCGGCGGTTATTATTGACTGACCGCCCTCCTTTACATGCACACCCTTGAGCAGTTGCGCGCAGGCGCCCTGAAAGGCGTCCGGCGCCTGCAGCTGGCCTGCGGCCTGAGCGAATTCCCGCGCGAGATATTCGAGCTGGCCGACACCCTGGAAATCCTCGACCTGTCCGGCAACGCGCTGTCGTCGCTGCCGGACGACCTGCCCCGGCTGCACAAGCTGCGCATCATCTTCTGTTCGGACAACCGCTTCACCGAGTTGCCCGCGGTGCTGGGCGCCTGCGCGGCGCTGACCATGGTCGGCTTCAAGGCCAACCGCATCCGCACGATGCCGGCCGCCTCGCTGCCGCCGCAACTGCGCTGGCTGGTGCTGACCGGGAACGAGATCGAACAGCTGCCGGCCGAGCTGGGCCGCCGGCCCATGCTGCAAAAGCTGATGCTGGCCGGGAACCGCCTGCGCGCGCTGCCTGCGGAGATGGCGCAGCTGCACCGGCTGGAACTGCTGCGCATCGCCGCCAACCAGCTGACCGAATTGCCCGCGTGGCTGCCCGCGCTGCCGCGCCTGACCTGGCTGGCCTATGCCGGCAATCCCTTCTGCGCAGAACGCGAGCTGGCGATGGAAAGCGCGCCGGCCGCCGGCATCGCATGGGATGCACTGCGGCTGGAGCAGAAGCTGGGCGAAGGCGCCTCCGGCGTGATCCACCGCGCCGCGTACGGCGGCGAGCACGTGGCCGTCAAGCTGTTCAAGGGCGCGATGACCAGCGACGGCTCGCCGCTGTGCGAAATGGCGGCCTGCATCAGCGCCGGCGCCCATCCCAACCTGATCCCGGTGCTGGGCCAGGTCGAGCATCACCCGGACGGCGCGCACGGCCTGGTGATGTCGCTGATCGATCCCGAATTCCGCAACCTGGCCGGCCCGCCCAGCCTGGACAGCTGTACCCGCGACATGTACGAAGACGGCAAGCGCTTCGGCGCGGACGCGATGCTGGCCATCGCCGGCGGCATCGCCTCCGCCGCCGCCCAGCTGCACCGGCGCGGCATCATGCACGGCGACCTGTACGGCCACAACATCCTGCATTGCGAGCAGGGCCGCACCTTGCTGGGGGATTTCGGCGCCGCCTCGTTCTACGACCCAGCCGGACCGGCCGCCGCGCAGCTGCAGCGGCTGGAAGTGCGCGCCTTCGGCTTCCTGCTGGAAGAACTGATGGCGCGCTGCGATGGCGCTCCGCCCTTCCTGGCCCCGCTGCAAGCGGCCTGCGTCCACGCCGACAGCGCGGCACGCCCGCTGTTCGCCGACATCGCGCTTCTGCTGGCGAAGGGCTAGACAATTCGTTCTAGATATTTTATTCTACATCCATGAGCACTGTTACCCCACCCAAACCGACCGCCTCCGAACTGGAGATGCTGCGCCTGCTGTTCGCGCTGGGCCCGGCGACGGCCAAGCAGGTGCATGCCGCCGCGCTGGAAACGCGGCCGGACATGAACTACGCCACGGTATTGCGCCTGCTGCAGGTGATGCACACCAAGGGCCTGCTGACCCGCGACGAAAGCCAGCGCGCCCACGTCTACGCCCCGGCGCAGGAGCAGGACTCGCTGCAAACCAATTTGCTGAAGGAACTGATACAGAAAGCCTTCTCCGGCTCCGGCAAGGCTCTGGTGCTGGCCGCCCTGCGCGGCGGCCACGTCAGCAAGAAGGAACGCGAGGAAATCCAGGCGCTGCTCGACCAGGAAAAGTAAACCGCGAGACGATCCGCCCGCCATACTCCGGCTACAATGGGCGCCCACTCCCACCGCGCTCCTTTCATGAACAGCCGCCTTAACACCTGGCCCGAACGCCCACACCCGGTCATTGCCGTCATGCTGGCGATTGCAATCTGCGCCGCCCCCATCCTGCTGCCGCATGCGCGCGTGCAGGACTTGATGGCCAACCTGTTTGCCTACTTGGGCTGCTGCATCGTCGCCTACCCGTTTGCCGCGCTGCTGCGCCGGCGCGTCACCACGCTGCCCGGCATCTGGGTGGCGGCCGTGCTGCTCCTGCTGGCGGCTTGCTTCTACCACACCAACATCATCATCGAATCGGCCGACCTGCCGTGGCCGCGGCGGCGCGACGTCACGCTGGATAAATTCCTGTTCAACCTGCCACAAGTGACTATCGGCGTCGTCGTCTGGTGGCTGCTGGTGCTGCGGCCCGACCGCCGTACGCGCCGATCAGAACCGGGCTGATGAAAATGGCTTTTCAGATAAGCGTGCTATAAAGGCATTACATCCCGCCTGATACCCGCTTAAGGAAGCCATATGAACGTCAAGCCATTTACAACCTCCCTGCTGGCCGCAGCTGGGCTCTTCAGCCTCGGCGGCTGCGGCGGCTCCGGCGATAGCGGCACTCCGCCTCCGCCCCCCGTCACCAAATACTCGATCGGCGGCAGTGTCAGCGGCCTGCCCGCAGGCGCCACACTGACGCTGGCCAATGGCAGCGACAGCGTCGATGTCACCGCCAGCGGCAATTTCACCTTTCCCACCACCGCCCCGTCCGGCACCGCTTACGCCGCCAGCATCAAGACGCAGAGCGCGAGCGCCACCTGCAGGCTGCAAGGCGGCACGGGCACCGTTGGCAACGCGACCGTGACCGGCATCGCCGTCAGCTGCGCACCGGTGCTGCTGGCGACGCTGACCTTTACTTCGCCCCCTCAGTTCGCGGTCGACTCCCTGGGTTTCGCCTACCTGGCGGACACGGACCAAAACGCCATTCGCAGGCTGTCGCCGGCGGGCGACCTGGTAATTCACGCCGGAGGCCCGGCCGGCGCGCCGTTCAACAAGCCGAACGCGGTGGGCATCAGCCGCTCCGGCCTGCTGTACGTCATCGACCAGGCCGCCGACGGGTCCTACCGCTTCCGCACCGTCGGACTGGACGGCAACTTCAACATCAACACCACACCGCTCGCCGGCGTGCGCTACAACTGGATTGCCGCCTCGGCCTACGAGGAACTGGCGGCGGTCGACCAGGGCGGCGCCAGCGTCATGCGCTTGAACCCCAAGCTCGGCAACACGCTCATTACGCGCGCCGACCTGGTGGCCGTGCTGGCCGGCACGCAAGGCGCGGCCAGCAGCTATGCGCCGGCCTCGGTGGTGTACGGTAATGAAACCGACAGCATCCTGTATATCGCCGACAGCGGCAACTCGGTCATCTACAAGGCCGTGCCCCAGGGGGCGATCACCGTGTTCGCGGGCACGCCGGGCGTGCGCGGCACGGCCGACGGCGCGGCCGGCTCCGGCAGCCTGAACCTGACCACTGCCAGCGCCCTGGCCATCGACGAGCAGGGCAACCTGTATGTCAGCGGCAGCGGCCCGACGCGCAAGATCGCGCCCAACGGCACACTGTCCACGCCGCAGCTGGCCTGGGGCACGCCGGCACTCAGCAGCATCGCCTATGCCAAACCCATGCTGTACGGGCGCGTGCAAAACACGGTGATCCAGACCTACCTGCCGTAAGCCGCGACCATAAAAAAACGGGCCGAAGCCCGTTTTTTTTGCTGCGTGAAACCGCGGATTAACGCTTGTCCAGCGGCGGCACGTCGCGGGTGGTCGCGCCGACGAACAGCTGGCGTGGACGGCCGATCTTCTGCTCCGGATCGGCGATCATTTCGTTCCACTGGGCGATCCAGCCGATGGTGCGGGCCATGGCGAAGATACCGGTGAACAGCGACACTGGAATGCCCAGCGCCGATTGCACGATGCCCGAGTAGAAGTCGACGTTCGGGTACAGCTTGCGCGAGACGAAGTATTCGTCGTTCAGCGCGATCTTTTCCAGTTCCATCGCCAGCTTGAACAGCGGGTCGTCCTGCAGGCCCAGCTCTTCCAGCACTTCGTAGCAGGTTTCGCGCATCAGCTTGGCGCGCGGGTCGAAGTTCTTGTACACGCGGTGACCGAAGCCCATCAGCTTGACGCCGGAGTTCTTGTCTTTCACTTGCGCGATGAAGGCAGGAATGTTCTCGACGGTGCCGATTTCCTTCAGCATGTTCAGCGCCGCTTCGTTGGCGCCGCCGTGGGCAGGGCCCCACAGGCAGGCGATGCCGGCAGCGATACAGGCGAACGGGTTGGCGCCCGACGAACCGGCCAGACGCACGGTCGAGGTCGAAGCGTTCTGCTCGTGGTCCGCGTGCAGGATCAGGATGCGGTCCAGCGCGCGCACCAGCACGTCGTTGACCTTGTATTCTTCGCACGGATTGCCGAACATCATGCGCATGAAGTTGGCGCTGTACGACAGGTCGTTGCGCGGATACATGAACGGCTGGCCCATCGAGTACTTGTACGCCATCGCCACCAGCGTCGGCATCTTGGCGATCAGGCGGATGGCCGAGATCTCGCGCTGCTTGGCGTCGTTGATGTCGAGCGAATCGTGGTAGAACGACGCCAGCGCGCCGACGGTGCCGACCAGCACCGACATCGGGTGCGCGTCGCGGCGGAAGCCGCGGAAGAAGAATTGCATCTGCTCGTGGACCATGGTGTGCTTGGTCACGGTTTCGACGAACTTCTCTTTTTCAACCTTGTTCGGCAGTTCGCCGTTCAGCAGCAGGTAGCACGACTCCATGAAGTCGGCGTTCACGGCCAGCTGCTCGATCGGGTAGCCGCGGTACAGCAGCTCGCCCTTGTCGCCGTCGATGTAGGTGATCGACGAGTTGCAGGCGGCGGTCGACATGAAGCCCGGATCGTAGGTGAACTTGCCGGTGCCGGCGTACAGCTTGCGGATGTCGATCACGTCGGGACCAACGGTACCTTTGTAGATCGGGAATTCGACCGATGGGCTGCCATCGGAGAACGACAGGGTGGCTTTGTTATCAGAGGTGTTCATGGACTCTTCCTTCTTGGAGAGATGCGACAAATAAAAAAAACTAAAATTCTGGGTGTGTCTTTATGCAAGCCGCAGTCGCTGCAACAGTGCGTGCACATGCGGCAGATCGACCTCGCCTTCCGGCTCTTTACGGGCCAGTACCAGATCCATCAGGGCATTGTCCGACAAATCGAGGAGCCGCGTGAACGCGTCCACTTCTTCGTCGGTCAATTCGGTTTCATGCGCATCGAGAAAACGGGTCAGGATGATGTCGTTTTCCAGCAGACCCCGGCGCGAGCGCCAGCGCAGGCGCGCTCTGTTGGCTGGGTCGGACTGATGCGCAGAGTTGTTCTGTTCAGTCATATGGCTGTGCCACTTTATACTAAAACGGGCGGCGGAGCCGCCGCCCGTGGAATGGCCTTAAATTGCGCGGCGTACCATCAATTCCTTGATCTTGCCGATGGCCTTGTTCGGGTTCAAACCCTTGGGGCAAACGTCGACGCAGTTCATGATCGAGTGGCAGCGGAACAGGCGGTACGGATCTTCCAGGTTGTCCAGGCGCGCGCCGGTCGCTTCGTCGCGCGAGTCGGCGATGAAGCGGTAGGCTTGCAGCAGGCCGGCAGGACCGACGAACTTGTCCGGATTCCACCAGAACGACGGGCACGACGTCGAGCAGCAGGCGCACAGGATGCACTCGTACAGGCCGTCGAGCTCTTCGCGCTCGGTCGGGGTTTGCAGGCGTTCTTTTTCAGGACGGATCGAATCGTTGATCAGGTAAGGCTTGATCGAATCGTACTGCTTGAAGAACTGGGTCATGTCGACGATCAGGTCGCGGATCACCGGCAGGCCTGGCAGCGGACGCAGCACGATAGGCTCGGTCAGCTCGTTCAGGTTGGTGGTGCAGGCCAGGCCGTTCTTGCCGTTGATGTTCATCGCGTCCGAACCGCACACGCCTTCGCGGCACGAGCGGCGCAGGGCCAGCGAATCGTCGACGTCGGACTTGATGCGCTGCAGCGCGTCGAGCAGCATCTTGTCGGTGTCTTTCAGCTCGACCGTCACGTCCTGCATGTACGGCTTGGCGTCCTGGTCCGGATCGTAACGGTAAATTTTCAGTTTGAGAGTGCGTGCCATGTTCTAGCCCTTAGAAAGTACGTGGTTTCGGTTTGAAGGTATCAACCGTCAATGGCTTGGTAACGACCGCTTTGTATTCCAGTCGGTTGCCTTCCGAATACCACAGGGTGTGCTTCATCCAGTTGTCGTCGTCGCGGTGCGGGAAATCGTTGTGGGCGTGGGCGCCGCGCGATTCCTTGCGGGCCACGGCCGACGTGATCGTCGCTTTCGCGGTTTCGATCAGGTTGTCCAGCTCCAGCGCTTCGACGCGCGCGGTGTTGAACACCTTGGACTTGTCCTTGAACGACACATGCTTGCGGCGCTCGTCGAGCACCATGATTTCCTTGGCGCCCTGGGCCATCATCTCCTCGGTACGGAACACGCCGCAGTACTTCTGCATCGTGGCGCGGATGTCGTTGGCGACGCCCTGCACTTTTTCCGAGCCGGTCGAGGTTTCCAGCTTGTTCAGGCGGTCCATGGCGAAATCGGACGCGTCCTTCGGCAGCGGCTTGTTTTCCTTCTGCTTCAGGTTGGACGCGACCACGTGGTTGCCGGCCGCGCGGCCGAACACCACCAGGTCCAGCAGCGAGTTGGTGCCCAGGCGGTTGGCGCCGTGCACCGACACGCAGGCGCATTCGCCGATCGCGTACAGGCCGTTGACGACCTTCTGCGTGCCGTCGCCGTTAGGCGTGACGACCTGGCCGTGGATGTTGGTTGGAATGCCGCCCATCTGGTAGTGGATGGTCGGCACGACAGGGATAGGTTCCTTGGTGGCGTCGACGTTGGCGAACTTGTGGCCGATTTCCAGGATCGACGGCAGGCGCTTCTGGATGGTGTCGGCGCCGATGTGGCGCAGGTCCAGCATCACGTGGTCCTTGTTCGGACCGCAGCCGCGGCCTTCCTTGATTTCCTGGTCCATCGAGCGCGACACGAAGTCGCGCGGCGCCAGATCCTTCAAGGTCGGCGCATAGCGCTCCATGAAGCGCTCGCCTTCGGAGTTGATCAGGATACCGCCCTCGCCGCGCACACCCTCGGTGATGAGGACGCCGGCGCCGGCCACGCCGGTCGGGTGGAACTGCCAGAACTCCATGTCCTGCAGCGGCAGGCCGGCGCGTGCCGCCATGCCCATGCCGTCGCCGGTGTTGATGAAGGCGTTGGTGGAAGCTGCGAAGATGCGGCCTGCGCCGCCGGTGGCGAAGATGGTGGTCTTCGCTTCCAGGATCATCGTTTCGCCGGTTTCCATTTCCAGTGCCACCACGCCGACCACGTCGCCTTCGGCGTCGCGGATGATGTCGAGCGCCATCCACTCGACGAAGAAGTGGGTGCGGGCGCGGACGTTGCGCTGGTACAGCGTGTGCAGCAGCGCGTGGCCGGTACGGTCGGCCGCGGCGCAGGCGCGCTGCACGGCTTTCTCGCCGAAGTTGGCGGTGTGGCCGCCGAACGGACGCTGGTAGATGGTGCCGTCGGGATTGCGGTCGAACGGCATGCCGAAGTGTTCCAGCTCGTAGACGACCTTCGGTGCTTCGCGGCACATGAATTCGATCGCGTCCTGGTCGCCCAGGTAGTCGCCGCCCTTGACGGTGTCGAACATGTGCCAGAACCAGTTGTCTTCAGCCATATTGCCCAGCGATGCGCCGATGCCGCCCTGCGCCGCCACGGTGTGCGAGCGGGTCGGGAACACTTTCGACAGCACCGCCACGTTCAGACCGGCTTCAGCCAGCTGCAGGGATGCGCGCATGCCGGAGCCGCCGGCGCCGACGATTACCGCGTCAAAGCGGCGGGTAGGAATTCCAGTTTTAATAGCTGCCACGATTACACACTCCAGAGTATCTGTACCGACCAAACGGCACAAGCGATCAACCACAGCATGGTGGCGATTTGCAGGGTCAGGCGAACGCCGACGGCTTTAACGTAGTCCATCCAGATGTCGCGCATGCCGACCCAGGCGTGGTAGAACAGGCCGAACAGGGTGACCGCGGAGATCAGCTTGAACCACTGCTGCGCGAACAGGCCGGCCCAGCCTTCATAGGTGAAGTTCTGGCCGGTGAGGAAGGAAATCAGCAGGATGGCGGTGTACAGCACCATCATGACGGCGGTGACGCGCTGCGCCAGCCAGTCTTTCAGGCCGTAGTGGGCACCGACCACGCGGCGCTTGGGGCCGATATTGTTATTTGCCATCTCAGAATACTCCAAACAGTTTGAGGGCGACGACCAGGGTCAAAGCCAGGCTGACGACCAGCACGCTGGCGGCCGATTTACGCGCCGAATCCTTGTCCAGGCCGTAGTGCAGGTCCATGAACAGGTGGCGTACGCCGGCGCAGAAGTGCTGCATATAACCCCAGACCAGGGCCAGGATGATCAGCTTGACCAGCGGGGTCGACACGATCCCCTGGTAGTAGGCGAAGGAGATCTCGGAGCGCAGGCTCTGCTCCAGCAAATAGAGCACGAAAGGCAGCAGCGCAAACATCAGGAAGCCGCTGATGCGGTGCAGGATGGATACGATACCGGCCAATGGCAAGCGGTAGTTGGACAATTCGGTAACGTGGATGTTACGGAACTCCGGCCGTTCTTTTTTAGGGACTTCCCTTACGGCTTCTGACATAACAAGACCTCCTCAGGCTAAACAAAAATTTGGTAAGACTGCGATTTTCGCCGATTTCCGCACTCATAACCAATATCTATTGTTACATATAACTAAAATAGTGTTTGACAACACTAGCTGGCGGCTACTTCCTGTAGCTCGACGTATTATCAGCGCAACAATGCTACCGGCGTGTGACGGCGCCCTGCCCTGCGCTCCTGAAGCGGCTTTTTAGCGCCCCAGGGTCTCCTTCAATTCAACCCGCTCAGTTCAACTCATTGTGATAGTGATGGCGCTCGGTGGAATACAGGCCGCGGCGCAGCTCCACCGGTTTGTCGCCATAAGTAAACGACACCCGCTCGGACGCCAGCAGCGGCGTGTTGGCGGGCAGGTGCAGCAGCGCGGCGTCTTCGGCCGCCGCGCAGACGGCGCGGATCTTTTCCGTCGCCCGTATCATGCGGGTGCCGAACTCGGATTCGAACAGGCCGTACATCGGCCCCTTGTATTCAACCAGCCGCTCGGCGGTCAAGCCCTTGAACGTCATGCCCGGCAGCCACAGCTCCTCGACGATGGTCGGCATGCCGTCGAACGACTGCACCCGCTTGATGAAGATGACGGCGTCGCCGGATTTCAGGTCGAGCAGGCGCGCCACGTCGGCGGGCGCGCGCATGCGCTTGACTTCGATGAATTTGCTTTCGGGGTAGTGCGGCACGCCCTCGTCGGGCATCAGCTTGAGGAAGCGGAAGTGGGCGCGCTCCTCGTGGTGGGTGGACACGAACGTGCCCTTGCCCTGCCGGCGCATGACCAGGTTCTCGGCCGCCAGCTCGTCGATGGCCTTGCGCACCGTGCCCTGGCTGACCTTGAAGCGGTTGGCCAGTTCGACTTCGCTGGGGATCAGCTCACCCGGTTTCCACTCGCCCGACTGCAGGCTGCGCGTGATCAGCGCCTTGATTTGCTGGTACAGTGGGGAGAAGGTCGGCGACGCGCCGGAAGGCGTAACGGAGGAAGGCGCCGCAGGCGATCCGGCAGCTCCGCCCGTGTTGACGGCGGCGGGATTGCTGTTCGAATTAGGCGGGGCAGGATTCATAGGCCAAGATTTCACCACAAAAGCCCCCTGCCGTCCAGCAAAAACACGCAATAACTTATCTGTCTTATATAAGACATAAGATAGGATTGACAGATACCCGCCACGCGCCTACACTCCCCGGCGAGGCGCTTTACCATACCGTTTTGACGGAGATATAAGCGCTCGATTTGCAGTATGATTACGGTTTCCCCGGACCGGCACCGGTCCAGCTTAGAGAACGTTTTAATTCCCACTTTGGAGATTCATCATGGCTAAAACCCCAATGCGTGTTGCTGTCACCGGCGCCGCCGGTCAAATCGGTTACGCTCTGCTGTTCCGCATCGCCAACGGCGACATGCTCGGCAAAGACCAACCAGTTATCCTGCAACTGCTGGAAATCGCTGACGAAAAAGCACAAAAAGCGCTGAAAGGCGTCATGATGGAAATCGACGACTGCGCGTTCCCGCTGCTGACCGAGATGACCGCCCACTCCGACCCGATGACCGCGTTCAAGGATGTCGACGTCGCCGTGCTGGTTGGCGCCCGTCCGCGCGGCCCGGGCATGGAGCGTAAAGACTTGCTGGAAGCCAATGCCCAGATCTTCACCGTGCAAGGCAAGGCGCTGGACGCCGTCGCTTCGCGCAACGTCAAAGTGCTGGTGGTCGGCAACCCGGCCAACACCAACGCCTACATCGCCATGAAATCGGCGCCTTCGCTGCCGGCCAAGAACTTCACCGCCATGCTGCGCCTGGACCACAACCGCGCGCTGTCGCAAGTGGCCGCCAAGACCGGCACCGCCGTCAAGGACATCGAAAAGCTGACCGTCTGGGGCAACCACTCGCCGACCATGTACGCCGACTACCGTTTCGCCACCGTCAACGGCAAGGCTGTCAAGGAACTGATCAACGACCAGGAATGGAACGCCAACGTGTTCCTGCCGACCGTCGGCAAGCGCGGCGCGGCCATCATCGAAGCGCGCGGCCTGTCGTCGGCGGCGTCGGCGGCCAACGCGGCCATCGACCACGTGCATGACTGGATGCTGGGCACCAACGGCAAGTGGACCACCATGGGCGTTCCTTCGGACGGTTCGTACGGCATCCCGGAAGGCACCATGTTCGGCTTCCCTGTCACCACCGAAAACGGCGAATACAAAATCGTCCAGGGCCTGGAAATCGACGCGTTCTCGCAAGAGCGCATCAACCTGACGCTGAAGGAACTGACCGAAGAGCGCGAAGGCGTCAAGCACCTGCTGCCTGCATAAGTTCCGATCCAACCGCACGTGGAACCGGTTAAACCACCGATCCGCCGCACCCGCCGCGCTGCCGAGAGC